>JAGLDW010000313.1 GCA_023145395.1 Lentisphaeria bacterium
GACGAAAACCTGAGAGCCATGATAGACACCGCGCGCACATACGGCCAATACTGAGGCTCCGTGCGGACCCTGAGGAATGAACCATCTCCCCATGGCAACATTTCCGCTTTTCGGTGCCCCGCGCCAGCGGCGGCCACCGTTCCCAGACACGGAGAGCCGGACGTTTCGTCCGGCTCTCCGTGTCTGGGAACTTTGATGTGGGGTCCGGGGAGTGCCCGCATTCCCCGGCGGGGCGTGGGGCAGCGCCACCACATCGTCTTGCAGTGCGGCGGCGGTGATCGTGTGGTAGAGTGCCGCACTTACACACACGATGCGGGAGCAGCAGTCATGACGAAGATCGAGCGATTTCTGGCGACGGTGGAGAGACGGTCTGTGGATCGTCCTGCAGCTTGGCTGGGGATGCCCGTGGGCGAGACGATTCCCTTGCTCATGGTGCATGTTGGCGCTACGGATTTGGAGGCGTTGAAGCGGGCGTTGGGCGACGATGTCTGGCCTGTGGAGGTGCCCTTCAACCGGCCCCCTGCCAATCATGTAGCCTGCGCCTTCGACTTCGCCAAGACGGGCGATGGCGACTACGAGGAACGCTCGCTGACCGTTCCCGGTTTTTTCGAGGGCATGACCGATCCGGCCTGTCTGCCTGATTTTCCCTGGCCCGTTCCCCGCGAGCACATGAACGAGATCGAGTGTCGCGCGGCGGCGGCGGATGCCCCTGCGGACTTCGCAAAGCTGGGCATCATGTGGTCGGCGCATTTTCAGGATGCCTGCTCCGCCTTCGGCATGCAGGATGCGCTGATGACCATGTTGACTGCCCCCGACATGTTCCGGGCGGTGATCGCCCGCATCGTCGAGTTCTACCTGGAAGCAAACGAGATTTTCTACGGAGCCACGAAGGGATTGCTGCACGCTGTGCTGATCGGCAACGATTTCGGAAGCCAGACGGGATTGATGCTCTCCCCGGACAATCTGCGCGAGTTCGTCTTCCCCGGCACCAAGATTCTCATCGACCAGGCCCATGCCCACGGGTTGAAGGTGATTCATCACTCCTGCGGTGCGGTTGCGGAGGTCATTCCCGATCTGATCGAGCTAGGGGCGGATGTCATCCATCCCATCCAGAGTCTCGCGACGGGCATGGAACCCGACCGTCTTGCGCGGGAGTTTGGTGGTCGCGTGTCCTTTTGCGGCGGTGTGGATGTGCAGGAGTTGCTAAGCCATGGGAGGCCTGAGGCTGTGCGTGTGGCTGTGCGCGGACTTGTCGAGTTGTTTCCGACGGGATTGGTGGTGTCCCCCAGCCACGAAGCTGTTCTTCCCGACGTGCCTCCAGCCAACATCGTCGCCATGTTCGACGCGCTGCGCGGCTGATCGACCCCGCAGTTCGCCTCATCGGTTTTCTGGAGGGCGAGGCTCTGACGAGCCGGTCCCCCGTCCATGGGGGACGCGGATGGCGCATTGCGGAGTTCGCAGTGGGCGGCTCACGGGCCATTGCCACCGTTTGACTCCCGCAACTTTCGCGAACTTCGCTCGGACAGGCTAGAGTGCTGGACTAGAGCGTTACACTAGGAGAGAAGCGTATGTCATTCCGCTGCAGTGCCCTCGTTGTATTCTTGTGTGTTGGACTAGCCCAGGCCCAGATCCAGCGTGTCTGGCTGAGTTGTCGCCGTACGCTGCCAACCCATGTGACGGTGAACTGGGAGACCGCCCAGCCCGGGGAATCGGTCGTCGAGTACGGTCCGACGGCGGATTGTGCGCAGCGCGTGGCGGGACCGGGCGATGTGGCGCGCCATCATGTGGACGTTCCATACCCGCAGTCCGGCGCCCTGTTCTATCGGGTTCGCACGGGTGCGTATTCCTCGGAGTCCGCGCAATGCCCGCGCCTGGACGGAGACACGCTGCGAGTGGCGATCATCGGCAATGCCTCCGCTTTGCGCCCCATGCCCGGGCTGGTCGCGGACGCACCGCATCTGCTGCTGACCGGCGGCGACAATGTCGGGCGGCTGCATGACAGCAAGGTGAAGGGCGACCGAACCAATATCGCCCCCTACCGCAGGCTCATCGACAAGCACGCGGCGCTGCTGCGGACGACCCTCTTCCTGCCTGCGCTGGGCAATCATGACCGCGAAATCCTGCCGCGTGGCCCAAAACGCTACCCGGACAAGCCAACGTACGATCCCGAAGCGACTGCATTTCGCCATTTCTTCGAATTGCCGGGGGACGAATGGAAATGGCAGCTCGCATTGCCGCGCTTCGGGGTGCGCTTCGCCGCGCTGGATCTGAATCACACCAGCGACATGGGCACGACCTGGCAGACTGGGCATCCCTTCGCGCCGGGCTCGGAGCAGTTCGACTGGTTCGACCGGGTCACGCGCCTGGCGGAGGAGCCGTTTGTCATCGCCATCCAGAATGAGCAGAACAACGCCATGCGGCACAAGAAGGGCTGGGGCGAGCTGTTCCAACGCTGCAACCTGGTGGTGACGGGATTCGGGTACTATGCGGAGTTCGCGGAGGATGGCGGAACCGGATTCTACAACACCTCGATCAATGGCCACGGGACACCGTATAAGGATGGAAAATCCAAGTTTCTCGAGAGCGAGAACAACTACGTGCTGCTCACTTTCCGGATGGGCGCGTCGGCAGTGGCTGAACTCAAGACGTTGGACGGAAAGACACTCTTCCGGCGTGAGCACGCCCCGCGACAACGTGGACGCAGCGCCCTGCCCAAGGGCGGTGACAAGGCGGACTTTGTGGTTTCCCCCGACGGCGACGACGAGTCGGCCGGGACATTGCAGGCGCCCTTCCACACCATCGACCGCGCTCGAGATGCGGTGCGAGCGCTGCGCCGCGAGCAACCAAAACTCGACCGCCCCGTGGTCGTGGAGTTTCTGGCGGGAACGTATCGACTCGAAACGGCCTTCGAGCTGGAGCAGAGCGATTCCGGAACCGCGCG
>JAGLDW010000314.1 GCA_023145395.1 Lentisphaeria bacterium
CATGCCATCGCTTCGAAGGCGGCCTCATCCCCCGAGGCGGGTGAGGGACGCTTTGACCGCTTCCGCTTTTTCGAGGGGGATATCGATCCGGCCTGGGCTGGGACAGACGCGGAGATCCTGCTTCCGCGAAGATGGTGGATGAGCCGGTTCCACATCCGGACGGTGGATCCCGCTCTGCGTGAAATCACCCTGGCCGGTGCGGTCTGGGGTGGCCCAAGCTACACTTGGACCCGTCCCGAGCGCGACGATCGATTCCTAGTCGTGAATGCCCCCGGATCTCTCTCCGAGCCAGGGGAGTGGCAGCTCGACCGCGAACATGGCTGGGTGCTCTATGTGCCGGTTCCCGGCGAGACACCGGACAACACGACCGTGATCGCCCCACTGCTGGAACGGCTTGTGCGTTTCCGTTGTGGGGACGCACTGGGTTCGGGAGTGAGCCATGTGCGCTTCGAGCGTCTTGGCTTCGCTCATTCCAACTGGAACCTTCCGCCGGAAGGCTACACGTTCCCGCAGGCGGAGGTGCCGCTCGGCGCCGCCATCGTCGCGGAAGGTGCGCGCAGCTGCGCCTTCATCGGCTGCCGCGTGCAGCACACCGGGGAGTTCGCATTCGACTTTGGGTTGGGATGCCGCGATATCCGTGTCGAAGACTGCGAGTTGACGGATCTGGGTGCCGGGGGTGTGCTTATCGGGAGCAAGACGGGAGGGCATATGTCGCCGGCACCCGCCAACCGCGCCGGCGCGGAGTGGGTCGTGAGGCGCATCACGGTGCGCGATTGTCTGATTGCGCATGGGGGGCGGATGCACATGGCCGCGCCGGGCGTGGGCATCACCCACGCGCACCACTGTCTGATCGACCACAACTCCATCTTCGACTTCACCTACACGGGGATCACCTTGGGCTGGAACTGGGGGTTCAGCCACAGCGATTCCCACCACAACATCATTTCGCGCAATCACATCCACGATATTGGCAAGGGCGTGTTGAGTGACCTCGGGGGGATCTACACGCTGGGGGTCTCCCCCGGCACGGCGTTGCTCGGCAATCATATCCACGACATCGATCGGCTGAAATACGGCGGCTGGGGTATCTACCACGACTCCGGTTCTTCCGAGATTCTCTCCCGCGACAATCTGATTCACCACACGCGAGACGGTTCGTTCATGCAGGGACGTGGGCGGGGGAATCGCCAGGTGAACAACATCTTCGCCTACGGACAGGAGGCGCAGCTCTGCTTGTACAATTCCACGGAGGAGGCCGCCGCCACGCTCGAGCGCAATATCGTCTTCTACAGCGAGCCAAAACTGTTTACACGCCCGTGGTTGGATGACAAGCACCGCAGCAATCGGAATCTGTACTATCGCATGGATGGCGAGGTGGACTTCGAGGGGATGAATCTTGCCGAATGGCGCACCAAGACCGGGCAGGACACGGACTCCGTGGTGGCCGATCCGCAATTTGTCGATCCGGAGAAGGGGGACTTTCGCCTGCGTGCCTCTTCGCCTGCCTTCACGCTGGGATTCCGCCCCTTCGATTTCGCGGGCGCTGGGCGGCGCACCGGCGAAGATCCCCCACGCGCTGCCTGGCCGCGTGCCGCCTGGCCACGAGGGCGCGCCAATCCGAAGCCAAGACCCTTCCACACGGGCTTTGAGGGCCTGCCCGAGGGTGGTCAGCCCCTGCTTCCGGA
>JAGLDW010000315.1 GCA_023145395.1 Lentisphaeria bacterium
TGGTCTACAGAGTCAACTGGCGCACGGGAACCGTGCGCTGCCAATTCAGCCTACGCCTCCAGCCCGGTGCGCGGTTGATGCACGAATGGCGCACATCCATGCCTCCCTTCGTCGCCTCCGGCCCCCGATTCGAGACCGATGACGAGGGCAGACTCGTTCTGCCCGGACACGAGCCCCTGAAGATTCCATTTGGCGAATGGGTTCGCTTTCGGGTCGAGTGTCCGCTCGGGAACAAGCCCGGACGCACGTGGCGGCTGACAGTGCGGATGCCGGATGCCTCCGAGAAGCAGTTCACGGAGCTTCCCGTGCCCGAAAAATTTGATCGCATGGGCTGGATTGGCTTCATCTCCGCCGGTTCCACGGAGGCGGTTTTCCACCTCGACGACGTGTCGCTGGAAGCGGTGCGATGAATAAAATGGCGTGCAGGCGGTTTGTTGGTATGAAGGTCCGGAAGGCATGGTGTACGGGCGAAAAGGGGCTGGATGTTGACGGAAGAGCAAGCCATATCACGTTGTCTCGAACACTGCGATCCTCGCGGTTTCGACGATCTTGTGAGGCGCTATCGGCGTGAGGCCCTTGTCCATGCCCGTGCGCTGCTTGGGGACGAAGCCGAAGCGGAAGACGCCTGTCAGGACTGTTTTCTCAAAGCCTTCCACGCCATGCCTCGCTTGCGTCGGCTTGATCGCTTCTACCCGTGGTTCTACCGCATTCTCCGCAACCACTGTCTCAATCTGATCTCGCGACGAGGCACGCGGAGCAGGAATGCCGAAGCGGTTGCGCGGCATATGGCATCCGCCAGCGTTCGTCCGGATTTTGGGATTCTCGCCAAGGAGCGGCAGGATCAGGTGGAGCGTGCCCTGGCGGCGGTGTCCCCCGAGCATCGGGAGATTCTTCTCATGCGGCATGTCGAGGAACTTTCCTATGCGGATCTCGCCGTGCGTCTGGGCATCCCGCGCGGGACCGTGATGAGCCGCCTTTACCATGCGCGTCTGGCATTCAAAAACCTCTTCGGAAATGAAGAAGACCGTTAGGAACGGAGGACAAGAATCATGAAGGAATGTGAAGCAGTGAGACCTCTGCTGTCAGGGATGCTCGATGGCGAACTAACGCCGGAGCAAGCCGTGGAGGTCAACGGGCATCTCACTCGCTGCGAGGCCTGTCGCACACACTTTGAGGAACTGCGCGAGGCCTGCTCCCCATTGGATGAGTTGGGACTGGCAGCGGTGGAGGAAGCTCAGCTCGGAAGAATGTGGAAGCGTCCGGGGAATCAACTCGCCAAAACCATCGGCTGGCTTATGCTGTTGGGAGGTTGGCTGTTCCTGATGACGCTGGGCGCTGTGGAGTTCGCAAGAGACCGGACCGTGGACCTGCCATTGAAGCTCGCGGTCGCGAGCATGCTTGGAGG
>JAGLDW010000316.1 GCA_023145395.1 Lentisphaeria bacterium
CCCTACAAGGAGGTGGAAAGATGATCATCGCAACAACGGACACGATCCCCGGATGCAGGATCACAAAGACCATCGGACTCGTCCGCGGAAACACCATCCGCGCACGCCATCTCGGGCATGATATCATGGCGGGACTCAAGAACCTCGTTGGCGGAGAGATCGACGAGTACACAAAGCTCATGGCGGAGGCGCGTGAACAGTCTCTCGATCGCTTGACGGCAGAGGCCGGGGCCCTTGGCGCGGACGCCGTGGTCGGCCTGCGCTTCACCACCTCTTCGGTGATGAACGGCGCCTCGGAGTTACTTGCCTACGGAACGGCCGTGCTCACGACCGAGGATGCTGCAGACGCATAGGCTTTGACTCCGAGAAATACACACACCGCACAGTGAGAGAGAAAGAAAAACCAATGCGCACCCTACTGATTCTGCTGGTGTCGGTTGCATTCGTGCCGCGCAAGGCGGATTGTGACTCTCTTATGGATATCCAATATGTCAGTTCCGCGGACGAGACGAAGCAGTCGGCCATGTTCTATGCTCCCGACACTGTGGACGCGGTGCCGCTTGTCGTGGCGCTGCACACATGGTCTGGCAACTACAAGCAGAACTTTCACTCGGCGATTGCCCAATGGTGCATGAAGAATGGCTGGGCCTACATTCATCCGGATTTCCGGGGCCCAAACACACGCCCCGAGGCCACTGGGTCCGAGCTGGTGGTGAAGGATATCGTGAGCGCCGTCGAGTACGCCAAGAAGACGACCAGGATTGACAGCTCCGCCATCTATCTTGTCGGATCTTCCGGTGGCGGCTACACGGCGCTGGTCATGGCTGGACATCATCCTGAAATCTGGGCTGGCGTGTCCGCGTGGGTTCCTATCTCGGATTTGAAGGCATGGTATGACCAGGGGAGATACCGTAGCAGCGTCGTCGCGTCCTGTGGCGGTGTGCCCGGTGACAGCGATGCCGTCGATGAGCAATATCGCAAGCGATCCCCCTTGACCTATCTGGCGAATGCCAAGGGCGTCAAGCTGCACATCAACGCAGGAATCAACGATGGGCATACGGGGAGCGTTCCCATTAGTCATTCGCTTCTCGCATTCAACGAGGTGGCAGCGCCCAAAGACCGATTGTCCAAGGAGGATATCCGCTTCTTTGTCGAGAAGGCAGAAGTCCCTCCGCATCTGAAAGTGCAGATATCGGCACCAAGCTATGGCAAGAAACAACCCCTGTTCCGAAGAACATCCGGAACTGCCACGGTTGTCATTTTCAACGGTGGGCACGAGCTTGTTGCCAACGCAGCCATCTCGTGGATTCAGACTGTTCACAAGACCAGGGAAAAGGCGGATGAAGCCGACGGCAAATAGCCGCGAATCGTCAGCGCCTGATTTCCCGAAAAGAATCTGAAACGCTCTTGACACCTCTTCCTTTAGCCCCTACCGTGTTCTGCATTCCGGAACGGCGTCCTGTATTATGGAAAGAGAGAGGGCGAGCGTTATCCGAACACCTGTCGAATCGTTGCGCAAGGGTCTGGAGGTGCTGGAGTTGTTGTCCCGTGCGAACTCCGCAACGGGGTTGCCGCTCGTGGAAGTGGCCTCGCGCATGGGCTACAAGCGCACAAGCGCGCACAATTTGCTGAAGACGCTTGCGCTCTGCGGCTATGCGAGGAATGACGGAGAGGGACGGTATGGTTTGGGCTGGAAGGCGACGCAGCTTCTGCGGAACCGCCTGGCTTCCGGAGTGCTTGGTCCTGCGGTTGCCCCCCTGCTTTCCGAACTGGCTTCCCAGCTTGACGAGAGTGTGGTGTTGACGACTCTTGTGGACGGGTGCCGTCGAGTCGTTGCCCGGGCACGGGGAACTCAACTCATCCAGGTGGATCCACACCTCTTCGACGGCGAGGACAAGTCCATGTGGGGAACAGTCACCGGGCGGGTTCTCGCTGCGTTTTCCGATGCGGAGGAACTGCGCTGGATCTTCCAGTGCGAAGGGGCGCCGGGAGAGGAGTGGCCGGAAGCGGGCACATCCGCAGCGGGGATGGAAGACGCGCTGGCGACGGTTCGCAAGGCGCGCATGGCGGAGGAGAACGAGGAGGCTGCGAGTTTGGCTGTTCCCGTTCTGACGGGGGAGCGTTTGCTGGGGGCGCTTGGCGTTCATCTGCCGGAGTTCCGTTGGAACCGTGCACGCAGAACCGAATTTCTCCCCGCGATGAGACACACGGCCACCCGCCTGGCGCGGGTATGGCACGAATAGAGACAAAGACGATGGCAAGTGCAGGAGATCGCAAGATGGACACGCTATTGACCGCGAAGACGAAGAAGGCCGCATTCGACCTTGGCGCGCACCTGGTGGGTGTGGGCAACATCGAGCGTTGGGAGAACTGTCCCCCGTTGATGAGTCCCGCCGGCATCATGCCGGAGGCGAAATCGGTGCTCGTCTGCGCCCTGCACCATACGGACGGCATGATCGAGATGGGCGGTGAGTACAACGCCCACGAGCAGGGGTCGTACTCCTACCAGATGGTCATGAACTACCACCTGAACGTGATCTCCTACACCATGTCGAAATGGCTCGAGGACCATGGCTGGCGCGCAGTCCCTATCACGGCCAGCAATATCTGGCGCTACCGACCGTACAAGGACATGGATGCGGTCTTCGCACCGGATATGTCGAATATCTACGCCGGTGTGGCCGCTGGCCTGTCCGAACTCGGCTGGAATGGCCTGTCCATGAGCCCGGAATACGGCGCGCGCAACCGCTTCGTCTCCATCATCACCGACGCGCCTCTGG
>JAGLDW010000317.1 GCA_023145395.1 Lentisphaeria bacterium
TGTCGAAACGGCTTCGCCCTCCCAGTGCTTGGTTTGCGGTGGCGGTTTTGCTTGTCGCGCCAGCGAGGGCCACCGCTTCGGCGGACGGAGAGCCGGACGCCTCGTCCGGCGCGTCCGCCGAAGCATGACGTGGGGTTCGGGGAGCGCACGCGTTCCCCGGCGGGGTTTGGGGAAGAGCCCCATCACCCTTACTCGATCACAAGCGCCCGGAAGGTCTTGGCTGGAATCGCCACCTTGAGCCTGCCGCCTTCGAGCGAGCAGGGCTGTTCGTGGAGAATGTCGCGGGACCGTGCAGTCGTCGGCACACCTAGACCGTCGAGCCGCAGTTTGGCATCGAGGAGGATTGGCGCGTCGTTCATGTTCATCACCACAGCCAGCGTGCGGGCTTTTCGGCGGTCCTTGTAGAACGACACCACCACGCCGTCGGGCAATTGCGCGATGCTCTGCCGCCAATAGGGGATGAACTCGTAGTCGTGCCCCCAGTCCAAGGCGTCCAGCGCGTGATACAGTTTCATGAGCTGGTCGTAGTGAATGTAGGCCCACCAGATGACCCCGTCGTGCAGCAGCATAAGACCGTAGATGTAATCCGCCGGCTGGGTCCCGAACTGCTCCCACTCCTCATTCGTGATTGACTTTGAACGCTGGAACTCCGGCAGGAACACGGACACTGGCCCCATGTTGTTCTGGGTGTTGTACTGCGCCGCAAACGTATCGAGTCCAAGAACCTTCTCGTAGCCGCGGTTGTCCTTGCGATTGAGAATGCTGGTGTAGTTCTCACCATCGACCATGGCGTCGCAGAACGAATAGACTGGCATGGCGATATGCCCGGACATGTGAAAGAAGACAAGACCATCTGGCCGACGCTGTTTGACGAGCGTGTAGATGCGCTTGAGCAGGCGGCGGGTTCCGAGGAAGTTCGTGGTCTCGACCACTTTGCCGCCACCCTCGCCACTGCGGAGTCCGCAGCCGTGGTGTGTGTTGTTGCAGGCAATGGGGCGCGACACGTCGAAATAGAATCCACGCGGGTTGGACTGATCATAGAGCTGCTTGAGTCCGAACAGGACAAAGTCCTGGTACGAGCGCGCCCCCTGGCAGACAGAGACAGCCCGGGACTTCGGATCGCTGTCAACCGCGAACACAGGCTCGCGCTGCGTGTCGCTGACCCACTCGTGCCCGAACTGCCGAAACTCGGGGCTTTCGGCCCAGGTGTTGTGCAGTTGCATGTAGGGAAACGACCAGACAGTGCC
>JAGLDW010000318.1 GCA_023145395.1 Lentisphaeria bacterium
CCCGTCGACCAGATGTCGAGGACCTCGATGTCCCGCTTTTCGGCCATCGCCCGCTTCTCGTACTCGATATGGAACCCGTTGTTGACGAGTTTTCCGTCGCGCCATTGGGTCTTGCGAGGGGTGTAGACTCGCCAGTTCCGGTGGCGTGGTGGAGGCGGCCTCACCGGCGTCACGATGTAGCCGAACTCAACAGTCATCGGTTCATTCAATGTGGTGGCATGGTCCACCAAGTTGAGCTGTAGCTCGACCGCATTGTCCGTGCGCACAATGGTCAATTCCCGCTTCCGGTTCTCGACCTTCCACGTGCTCGAGGTCTCGGCGATCACCTGGATGCCGCCCTCGTGGTTGCCGATCCAAATCGGACGCATGGCTCCCTGGAAGCCCTTCTCGGGCAGCGCCCCGGTAAGTCGGCATCCGTAGTCGTACGGGTTGTAGAGCGCCGCCCAGTCCTCGCGCAGAGGCACCACAAACCGAATGCCATCGACCGCAGCCGTCTTCGCGAGAGGAGTGATCGTGAGTCGCAGCCAAGTGAAGCCATCGAACTCGGTCGTGCTCTCGACTGCGAGTCGAACTGGCCCAGCCTTCGCTGTGCGACGGCAAGCGGCCTCCGTCTTGTTGACGGTTCGCCACTCCACTTTCGCAGTACCACCAGCTGCCGAAGAGGCGGTGTCCCCGTGGTCGATCTCAATGCGCATCGGCGCCGCCAGAATGTCCTGCGCTCTGGTCGTCAGGCGTTTGGGTAGAAGATGCGCCGCGTACTCCGCCTCGCGTCCCCATACTTGCACGGTGTCAGCCTTGCGATCCACCTCGACCGGAGTCCAGGGCGGAGGTACTTCCTCACTGATGCCAATCGTGTTTCCAAGCCAGTCCGGCAAGGGTTTGACGCTGAGCGGCAGACGTTTCTCGGCCACGACGCGATCGCCGTCGAGCACCCGGCCGACAACGGTGTAGTCCCCTACCGCCAGAGCGTCCACATTCATCATGCGAGCGCCCTCGGCCGGCAAGGGAGAAGGAACGATCTGGGCAGGGAGCACGGGCTTCGCGTCCGCCCCGACCACGCCGAAACTGCAACGCAACTGCTCAAGCGGGACATCCGGTTGCCGAATCAGCCACTGAACCAGCAGTTCCCCACGCGTCGGGTAGTGCTTGGCAGTCATCTTGAGCTGCTGCGCCACGTAGAAAGGCACTTCCAAGTGGTAGTAGACAGTCTTGCCATCGGCAGAGGAGACATCCAGGACCATCAAACTGGCTGCCTGTTGGGTCAGGTCCGCGGCAAAGCTCCATGGCCGCACTGCATTCGGCTCCATGACGAACGTGTCTTCGTGCAGCGTCCCCTGCTCCGTCCCCACAGTGACTCGAACGGATTCACCGCCCTTCTTCGTTGCGAGGCGCAGACGGATATCGGCCTTGCCTTGGTCAAGCGGGCCAAGTTGTGCAAGCTGAACCCCGACGCCAGCCGCGCCTCCGAACACGAGCCTGCCCAGGCGCGCCATGGACGAGATATCGCCCGTGTCCGGGTCGCGCTCGCCCCAACTCCACACATCGGTTTCCGTCTTCAGCCGACGCCACTGACGGGTCGCGTTCATGCCCCAAACAGTGTTGGATTTGGGTGGAGTGACACCGAGCGCGGCAAAGGGGATTGCGATCTCCGCAACCCAGCCGTCCATGCCGCTTCGACACTTGACCTGCCACTCGGGATTCCAGGCGAGGTCGGCTTGACCACCCTCGGGCGTTCGCCAGTCGGCGCGGGTGCTGGTCCCATTGCAGCGCAGCACGTGAAGCGCCCCATTGCCCGGTCCTGGCATAAGCTCGAACGTCAGCGTGTCGTCCTCGCTCATGTCCCCATCGCGCGTGGATACCATGGCAC
>JAGLDW010000319.1 GCA_023145395.1 Lentisphaeria bacterium
ACAACAGTAAGATGCTCTGACCCGCTCTGCCCTTAATGGGCAAATATATCTCAATTCTTTAGAGAGATCTATTTGTGAAAAAAAGACTAACATACAAGATATAAAATGGATTTCCATTCTGAAATCATAAAGAGGTCATTCAGATCTATATTGAGGATCTCTATCTTTCTTCTGTTTGCCTTTTTGGTGATAGCATTCGGTGGCAGGATGGTTATGATAAAGATGGCACAATTAGGCAATTCCAAGGCTCAGTGTATGTTGGGCACATTTTGCTTCAAATCAGAAACAACGGCAGGATATAAAAAAGCAATAGCATGGTATAGACTTTCGGCAAATCAGAATAATTCTGATGCTCAGTTTCTGCTTGGAAACTGTTACTATAAAGGAACAGGAGTGAAGAAGGACTATAGAGAGGCGGCAGTATGGTTCATGAGATCAGCACGCACCAATGGACGTGCGTGTTCTTACTATGGTCTAGGAAGGTGCTACTATGGAGGCAATGGAATAGAAGAAGATCTACAGACGGCAAGAATATGGATTAAACGTGCCGCAGAGAAGGGGCACGCAGAAGCGCAGTGCGAGTTGGGCCGTTTCTACTATAATGGAATGGGAGGAGAGAAAAGTGTAGAGAAATCCTTAATATGGTTTCGACGGTCAGCGGGAAACAATTTCGCGTATTCTCAAGCAATATTGAGTAGGATCTATGCGGAGGGATTAGTAGTGGAGAAGGATGATAAAGAAGCACTGAAATGGTTAAGGAAAGCAGCTAATGGAGGAATTGAACATTCCCTGTTTGCATTAGGTGTTCGCTACGAGAAAGGGATTGGGGTTTCTGCCAGTAACCAGAAGGCAATCAAGTACTACATAAAGGCAGCGAAGAAAGGAAGCATAAAAGCTAAATTACGTCTTGATGAAATGGGGATCAGTGTTGACTAACGCGCTCTGTGAGTCAACTTCAAGAATTTGGACCTGCGCACAGAACCAATTGAATACAAATAGACACTAGTCAGCGACCAAATAACAGCCTTAGGGCGATTGTCTCCTGCGTGGCGATTTATCCCAACGGCTTATTCGCCTTCCGCACCTCTGGTAACAGTTTAGCGGATTCCGCAGAAAAACGCTTTTTTCGCCTGAAATCCGCCGAACTGCTATTTTGCGGAATCCGCTAAACTGTTACGCGGGTGTCGTCCAGAAATCTATTGGAATCCTGTCACCAAACGGATGCTCAAGAGCAAGAAATGTTCAATCTCGTGAGTTCATCTTTCTCCTCCGCATGTTTGCTCGCCCATCCTGCCAGACCTTCATGTCCGACCGTGCACAGGCAGTTCTCGAACGCCATTTGGGCAGGTTGGCCCAAAGTAATACGGCCCTTCAGGCTTCCGAGCCGTGATGGCTGCGATTTCTACAACTGTTTCAGTCCTCACACTCGCGCGACCGGGAGACAGCCCGTGCACAGAACCGATTCTTGCAGTATGCTGCGACATGGAATCGTCCTTTGAAAAATGGTTGTGGATCGACTTGATCGGGTTTGACGCCGAACTGCCGGATTGCGGGGTGCCTGCCTTGCTCGAGAAGGCGCAGTTTGTGCCGGCGGTTGTGTCGTTACTGCTCCACAACGCGGAGTTCGTGCACCTGCATGTCGGGGTGGACGACACCCGGGGATTCCCTCCGGATGTCTGCTCCTACGGGGGGCACCCCAGCAACGAAGAACGCCAGCGACAGGTGTGGACTCCCCCCGCGCTTCACCGGCTGGTCCGCGTACTGCAGGGGCATGGAGTCCACGTTGTCTTCAGCGTGTTCGACTCCGGCACGCCAGACGGTTGGCGGGAACACCACCCGGAAATCGGGTATGTCCGCGGCGACGGGGAACGATCACCCAGCATCTGTCCTTGGAAACGCCTCGCGGACGGCACCTTCTACGAAGACTTCTTCGTGCAGCAACTGCAGAAGGTCATGCGCGATTACGGCTTTGATGGATTCCACGGCGCCGATGGCTACGCGCATCCGCGTTTCGCTCTGCACGATGCGGACTTCTCCGATGACATGATCGGCCAGTTTGTGGAGGAGACAGGCGACTCGCTGCCACCCGAAATCCAGGCTGCATGCGAGACGAACTCGGTAAAGGTCGCCCAGCGCGCCAAATGGATCTGGACCAGGAGGCGTGGCGCCTGGATCGAATTTCATGCACGGCGCGCACAGCGCTTCTGGCGCAAGGTTGCGGAGATGCTGCACGCACAGGGGAAAATGCTCGCATTGAACACCTGCTGGACACGCGATCCCTTCGAGGCGATCTATCGATTCGGGACGGACTACCAGGCGCTGGCGGAGGCGGGCGCGGATGCGTTCATTGTCGAAGCCGCCGGCGCCGTGCAGGAACTGGGCGGCGACCTGCCCTATGGAACCGCATACGGCCACGCGTGGGAGGGGTGGGATCCTGCGCGCATCCTGTGCAGATTCCAGACCACCATCATGCTGATCAAGGCGGCGGTTCCTGACACGAAACTGGTTTTCCTGAATGGCGTGAAGGACACGAACGAGATCTGGAATGGTCTGCGTCACGCACCGACCAATCTCGAAAGCGAGATCACGATGCACGGCAACGTGTTCATTCGCCGCGCCGATGGGCACGTGACACGATGCACCAACGGACCTGTGGTGTGTCTGGCCGACGGAATCCGCAGTGAGGAATGGGAGTGGCTGAACCAGGTCTGGCAGAGAGCATTCGACTGGCCAGTGCGAAGCGTTCCGGGGGCAACTGTGCTGTGGTCGGACACCGTCGCGCAACGACACCTCCAACACTACATCAAGACACGGCAATGCCCGGCCGGCCGCCTGTTGTACGAATTGGTGGCGCGCGGCGCACCGCTCTACACAATCCAGCGCGCGGGGGATTTGGCAGAGACCGCCGAACCGATCGTTGTGCTGCATCCTCAGCTCTACGCCGATGACGAACTGGAGGCCGTGTTCGATCGAGCGCGTGGGCCGTTGTTCCTGATCGGAAGCCGACCTCGCTTCCTACCCCCAGGGCTCGTGGAAGAATGCGTCAGTTCGGACGATGCGAACGCGCTCTGGTGCGGTGTCTACGGCATCGCGGAGGATCTTGTTTCCTTCCCTGTCCTGCCGCCGAGCCCAAATGCCCGCGAAGATATCATGTCAATGCCGGAACCGCCGTCGTGGATCTACGAACTGCCCATGCAACCGGTTGCACCTGAATTCCTGGCCGGCTGCGCCACAGCCATCGCCGAGGCGTCGGATGCCCCACGTGTTCTGGAGAATGCGGACTCGGTCCGTGTCTGGGCTGCGGAGAGCGCCTTGGGCGTCCTCCGTCTCTTCCTGCGCAACGACTCGTTCTACTACCGCGTCGCGAAAGTGGATGTGAGGCATGAGATCCGTGCCATCCGAGTCCAGACGCAGTTTCCCGGCAATCCCATCCTATTCGACGGCACCTGCTTCCACGTCAAGATCCCCGGAAAAGGCGTGGTCATCGCAGACCTCGATTTGATCGATTGAGCTTGGCACGGAAATAACCCGTTGTCCCAGAGTGCGAGCGGCTGCGAGCCATATCCTGCGAACTCCGCAAACAGCGAAGCATGACTCGTTCGGCGTGCATTGTGCGTGTCGGTTGTGCGCGAAGACGAACGGCGTTACTGTATCTACCTTGCGTGTTTCGTGCCGGTGACAAGCTGGTGCGCGCATCCTTCGTTCCTCGGCGTTGCATGGTGGAGCCCACGATGACGAGACTCGGCATTTTCAGCGATATTCACGGGAACTTGCAGGCCTTCGAGGCGGTTCTTGCTGCCATGGAGGAGGACGCTTGCGACGTTCTCATTTGCTGTGGTGACACGGTGGGGTACGGGGCGCAACCAGGCGAGTGCCTGAACCTCATCCGCGAGCGTGAAATCCCGTGCGTGATGGGGAACCACGACCACTATATGACCATGCTGATGGACCCGCGGATCGAGAAGATGCGGCCGGATGTGCGGCAATCGATCGAATGGACGCAGGCTGCGCTTTCGATGGACGATCTGAAGTGGCTCGCGGAGCTACCCATGCGGCTCGATGTGGAGGATTTTGACATCAGTTTGGTGCACGGTGCTTTCGGGCCGAAACGCTGGCGGTACTGCACGACACGCGCCACGTTCATGAAGAACTTCGAGCACCAGGATGTGAGGCTTGGTTTCTGCGGGCACAGCCATGTTCCCGCATTGGGATTCTATCGCGAGGGCGATCAGCCCGCCGTCAAGCATTTTCGCGAAACTCCTCTGCCCGACGCGGAACGGATCATGATCAACGTGGGATCCGTGGGGCAGCCGCGGGACAAGGATCCCCGCGCGTCCTACGTCCTTTTAGACTTGGAGGAGGAGATCGTCTGCAATCGGCGCATTCCCTACGACATCGAGAAGGCGCAGGCACTCATCCGCGAGGCTGGACTGCCCGAACGCAGCGCTGAACGTCTCGGCACGGGCAAGTGAGTCGTCTGGGCCGATGGTGATGCTCCCCGTTTCACGCTCTTTTCACACTCTTGCATTCGTCTATAGGATCGCCTTCCAGTATCTTTTCTACTCGACGTAGAATGGTAAGCCCGGAGTGAGGGTGGTCTTCTGGAGCATTTTTTTGCCGAGCGAACAGCAGACAAGCAGTGTGGAAGACCGGTGGCGTTTGTACCTGCCGGCTTTTGTGTTTTTGGTGCACGTGGCTGCCGCATTCACCCCGTGGCTGGACCTCGGCGTGACGATCGTGATTGGTTGCGCCAACGGATTTGCCTGCCGCCAGGCGTTGGTCATGCGCCGTCGCGGGTCGCGCTCCCTGTTGGGATTTCTAGTGGGGTACTTCATCCTGTTTATGGTGTTTGTGCCGATGGCGAAGTCGCCGATTCTCTTCGGCACCTTTGCTCTGATGTACGCGGCCTGCTTCCCCACTCCACTGCTGCTCGGCTACCTGGTGATTCTGCTTGCATCGGTGGTCTTCATCACTCCGTACTGGATTCAGTCCACTCTTCTCCTCAGTCTGTTCTACTCCATCGCCGCGCCGATTTTCCCGCAGCGCAGCAAGCGCTTCCACCTTCTCTGTCTGAGCATTGGCTTTCTGCTGATTGTCTCGATCATGCTGCCTCCCCTCTATCTATGCTTTCAAGTCACCCCCCAGACCCTGCTGGTCAACGTGTCGGACCCGGCTTTTCGGAAGGCGCTTTGGACCAGTCTGCTGACCGCGACCATCTCCACTGGAATCGTGTTTGTCCTGGGCGTGCCTCTGGCGTACGCGATGGCGCGGCTGGACTTCCGGGGCAAGCGCTTTGTGGAGAGCCTGATTGATTTGCCCATCGTCATCCCCCAGTCCGTCGCCGGCATTGCCTTGCTGGTGCTGCTGGGCCCCAAGACCCCCATCGGGGATTTTTTGGAGCGCAGTCTGGGCGTCGAGGTATCCGGCAGCATGCTCGGGATCATCGTCTGCCAAGTGTTCGTGAGTTCCCCCTTTCTGGTGCGGAGCGCGGCCGGTGCGTTCCGCGACATGGGACCGTCGTTGGAGAATGTCAGCCGCACGCTGGGCGCCGGGCCAGTCAGCACCTTCTTCCGGGTGAGTCTACCACTGGCTTCGGGAGGCATCTTCACTGGCTGCATTCTGACTTGGGCGCGCGCCATTTCGGAGGCGGGCAGCCTCATGGTGCTGGCCTACCATCCCTTCACCATCTCCATCTACACCTACGACCAGTTCATCCAGTATGGTCTGCATGAGTCGCGTCCGGCCGCTGTCTTGCTGGTGATCGTCTGTCTCTGGGGGTTCCTTGTTCTCCGCTGGCTGCGCACGGTGGCGCTGGGCTCTCCTTTTGGACCTGAGAGGAGGGCCGGCAGATGATCAAAATCAAGAATCTATGCCGACGATGGGGAGACTTTGCCCTTCAGAACGTGGATCTTGAGGTGACGGGGAGCGAGTATCTCGTGATCCTGGGTCCCTGTGGTTCGGGCAAGACTTTGCTACTGGAGACCGTCGCCGGCCTCTACACCCCCAGCGCTGGTCGGGTCATCGTGAACGGGCGAGACGTGACAAAGCTCTGTCCCGAGCAGCGGCGTGTGGGCCTGGTCTACCAGCAGTACGCTCTCTTTCCACACCTGTCCGTGCGCGCCAACATCGAATACGGGTTGAAATACCTCAAGCTCCCCAAGGAAAAACGCCGCGAGCGATCAGACGAAATGATCGATCTGCTGGGCATCGGCGACATTGCCGGGCGCAAGACACCGGACTCGCTCAGCGGCGGCGAGGCGCAGAAGGTCGCGCTGGCCCGCGCGCTGGCCATCCACCCCGAAGTGCTGCTGCTGGATGAACCATTGTCGTCGCTCGACCAGCAGGCACGGGAGCGAGTCATCGACATTCTGCCCGAGATCAACCGGCGCCTCCGGATTCCGGTGATCCATGTCACGCACCACTATTCCGAGGCTACTGCGCTGGCTGACCGCGTGGTCATCATGCAGAACGGACGCGTGGTGCAGACGGGGACGGTGAACGATGTGTTTCGGCATCCGGAGAACACGTTTGTGGCCGATTTTCTGGGTATTGACGATATTGGCTCGGGAACGGTGGAACCTGTGGGCGACGGTCGCGCGAGGCTGGCCTTCGAGGGCATGCAGTTCGAGGTGCCAAACCCCTCCGGCATCACCGGCGCCGCGGCGTTGTGCATCCGGCCCGAGGATGCCATCGTGCACGCCGGAGACCCCGGTCGGACGAACGTCGTGCGTGTTCGCGTCCGCGAATTGCGAGACATGGGATTGACCGTGCGTCTCCAGCTCTCCAAGGGCGATTGGCAGGCCATCGCGGTGCTGCCGGAAGCGCTGTTCTCGGAGCTTGGACTCAACGTGGGCGGCGATGCGTGGCTGGAACTTCCCGCGACAAAACTGCACCTGATGAAGCAGGAGGCGGAAACACATCATGCGCATTGACGTGCCCCTCTTCAAGATTATGGCCCGCCCGTTGCTCCCCATCTCGGGGAGCTGGGTGGATGCATCCCCATTCGTGATTTTCTTCGGCATCCTGGTGGCGGCCCATCTGCTGCTGAAGCGTGGCAAGAACGTCCAGTTCTGGCGCCGGATCTCCCAGAGTGTCGCTGCGTTCGTGTTCATCATCTTCCTGCATCGCTGTCTGTGCATGCTGCGCAGCTGGATCTTCGCATTGAACAAGGTGGGGCGCAACGATGTGATCGCCTTCGGCCATCTGTGCATGTTCGCCCTGCTCGTGTCCCTGACACTTGCGTTCGGGCGTCTGTTTTGCGGCTGGTTGTGTCCGCTGGGATTTTTCTCGGAGTTTCTTTCGTGGGTCGGACGCGCCCGACGTCGGCTCCCACGCGCCCAACGGTTGCTGGCAGGCTACCTGATGCTGGCGGGGACGCTGACGCTGGTCACCTGGTTTGCCTACATGACGCGCCCGGGAACACAGTTCTTCGCCGAAAACATCGCCGCGTTCTGGGGGGCGTTTCTGCTTCTGTATCTAGCCGTCGTTCTCCCCTTCGAGTTCGGCGACCGCAAGTTCAAGGGCGCGCGCTACGTGTCCGCAGTGCTGTGGATGCTGCTGAGTGTCATCGGAGTGTTCGTCACCAGCCCGTGGTGCACATTTTTCGGCGACGAAATCGACTATTCATCGGCCGTCTCCCTGGCGGCGGTTCTCTCCGGCGCTCTGATCGTCCCCATGGCTTGGTGCCGCTATCTCTGTCCGATGGGCGGAGCGTTGGGTTGGATCGCGAAGTTCGCACCACGAAAACTCGCGAATAGCACTGCGTGCACGAGTTGCGGCGCCTGTGACAGCATCTGCCCCATGGGTGCGCTCAACGAGGGAGAAATCGACCACAGTTCGTGCATTACTTGCGGCAGTTGCCTGAAGACATGCGGATTCCATTTTCAGATCACAGAGGGAGCTGCGGACTCCGCAAAACCCGCACACGACGACAAGGAGGGCGCTGCCGATGCGTAGATCCCCGTTCCTTGCCTTCGCTCTTCTGCTCTGCGCGCATGGCGCCTGGAGTGCGGAGAAACCGGCCGAGTGGCACACCTTCCACCATGACAGCGCCCGCAGTGGCCTGAGCCCGGTGCGCATGGACACGCCGCCATTCGCCAGAGCGTGGACCTTCGACCTCGGCGACCACACCTGGAAGTACTGTCAGGGCGCCAGCGTCTGGTCCTCCTGCGCCGTCGGCGCGAGCATCGACGATGCCATGCGTGTGTTCATCGGCTGCTACGACCACAACATCTACTGCCTCGACGCCGAGACGGGCAAGGAGATCTGGCGCTTCACCACAGGTTGTCTGGTCAAGGCGGCGCCCGCCTTCGCCTGGATCGACGGTGTCCCCATGCTCTTCGTCGCTTCGAGCGACCGCTGCTTCTACGGTCTGGATGCCCGCACGGGGCGCAAATTGTGGAACTTCGAGACCTATGCCTGGACCTACACCGTCGGGGAAAGTCTGGCAGGGGCGCCTCTGCTGGCCCGTGTGAACGGCAAGCTGGTTCTGTACGCCACCATGTGGAACAGCGACCGTCGCCCTCTGCGGACCCGGAGAGCGGGCGAGCTCTTCGCCTTCGACCCCGCCACGGGAAAGCTTCTCCTACGGACGGTTGTGAGCGAAGGACATCTCACCCCACCCTCCTTCCTGGATGTGGATGGAAAACCCATGATTTTCATCGGTGGCGAGGACGGCGTCATGCGTGGAATCGACGCGGTCACTGGCGAACAGGTGTGGAAGTTCATTGGCGACCATCGAGTGGATGCCGCGCCTCTGCTCACGCGGATCGGGGGGCAGCCCGTGCTCTTCCTGACCAATGCCTGGGGCATGGTCCGTTGTCTGAGCGCCGCCTCGGGACGCTCCATCTGGCGCTACAAGGCGGGGCATGAGTCGCTATCGACACCCGCTCTCTTCAAGACCACGGACAAGTACGTTCTCGTCTTCGGCGCATCCGATCGGTGCGTGCATGCCGTGGAGGCTAAGTCGGGAGAGCTTATGTGGAAATTCCAAACGGGGAAGTACGTCATCTCCTCGCCTGCGGTCGCCGTGGTGGGAGACCGTCCCGTGGTGTTCGCGAACTCCCTGGACAACAACCTGTACCTCCTTGATGGCGAGGAGGGTCACGAGATCATGCGCTTCGCCAGCGGGGACATGCTGTGGCCGTTCGAGACGCGCGGCATGTCCATCTGGTCGTCTCCGTCCATCATCGGCCGGGCCGACGGTCGTGCGCTGGTCCTGTATCCCGGACACGACGGAAAGCTCTACGCGCTCACCCAGCGGGAACCGGGTCAGACTGCAACGGCCTCGGATGCCACGGCGACAGGTTGGCATCCGGAGCAGGAGACACCCGCGCGCCACTCCTCCAGACCCCCCGCCGGTCCGTTCGTCCGGACCGTCCCCCCCCTAGTCGGCTTGTCTCTACTGCTGGCCGCGCTTGGCATTGTCTTCGCCCCCCGGAGATCCGCCGGCACCGTTTCCCGGTAACGGATAGGCCGCCAGCGGCACCTCGCCCCGTAGGGCTGTGTCCCTTCTGCTCCCTGACTTCGTTTTCCGCTGAGCACGAACAGGCGCCGGTGCGGCAGTTCGAGATCCCGCAGATCCAGCTCCAGCGCTTCGCCGATGCGCAGACCGGTGACCGCCAGTAGGCCGTGCGGCCCTCCGCGCGGCGTCGAAATGAAGGCTGGTGGCAAGACCTCTCCCATTGGTCGCGGTGTCTGCGGAGTTCGCAAGGCGTTGGGGTATGCGGTACTGTGGTGTGGACGCCACCACAGAGCTTGACCAGGTGGGGCGAAGACAGGGGAAATGGACAGGGAATCTGCGATGGAGACTGGACGATGAAGGAACGCCTGCGTGTGGCGCTGAAATGGATGCTGCGGTTCGACGGCTTTCACGCTGGCTGCGTGGCGTCGGCGGCCATGGCTCTGCTGTTCATGTTCCCCCCAAATCTAGTTGAGAAATTGCGGCAGTCGTTCAACGTGCGTATGGTCGACTGGATGTTCAACCTGCGAGGACCGCAGGCGCCGGGTGACGATGTGGTGATCATCGAGATCGACGAGAAGAGCCTGGGGGAGCTTGGTCAGTGGCCCTGGCCGCGCACGATGATGGGCAACATGCTCAAGCGGGTCACCGCTGACGGAGCGCTGGTCATCGGCTTGGATATCGTGTTTGCCGAGCCCGACCGCCTGTCTCCGAAACGCGTGGCCGAGAGCATGAGGCGGCAGTTGGGGATTGAGATCAAACTGCCTGACGACGTGCCTGACACGGATGTGTTGTTTGGAGAGGCGTTGGAGAATCTTCCGGTGGTTCTCGGCTACAACTTCATCCTCGGGGACGATAGCTCGGAGCTTGGCGAGGACGTTCCCTATGCGTCCTGCATCATCGAGCATCAGGCAGGGTTTGGTCCGGAAAACCCCTCTTTCGACTATGACAAGGCGGCTCTTCCGGTGCTGAACAGGCCGGAGATCAGCGAGTACGCGACCAGCGAGGGGTTCTTCAACGCCAACCCCGATCCGGATTCGGTGATCCGTCGCATCCCGATGTTCATCGTCTATGGTCCGATGAAGTATCCCAGCCTTGCGATGGAGATGCTGCGGGAGGGATTGGGGTTGGACACGTACTCTCTGGAAGCGAGCATCATGAGCAAGCCGGGAGTGTGGCTGGGCACATCGGAGAATCGTCGCCAGCACTTTGTGCCCTCGGACGACCGTGCTTGCGCCATCTTGAACTGGCGTGGAAAGACTGGGAGCTTCTCCTATGTCTCTGCTTCGGATGTCCTTGCAGGGCGAGTGCCGAAGGGGACCTTTCAGGACAAGTACGTGCTGGTCGGGGCGACGGCCAGTGGTCTGCGGGACTTGCGGGCCTGCCCCCTGGACGAGTCGATTCCGGGGGTGGAAGTGCACGCGACACTCATCGACAACGTGCTGCACAATCGGGTTTTCACCCATGACAAGCTGAAGGAGAGAGGGTTGCTGGCTGTCGCGATTCTGGTCGGCGGCATTGCTCTCAGCGCGGTGATTGCCTATGCGCATCCATTCATCGGGGCATTGTTCGGTGTTCTCTCCATCGTCGGCTCTGTGTTTGGCAACTACTATTTCTTCTTTCTTCAGGACGAGGTCGTTGGGTTGACGGGGTCGCTGGTGACGATCGTCGTCATTCTCGTTGTGGTGAATACGGTCAACTACTTCACGGAGGGCAGGCAGAAGGCGTTCATACGCGGCGCCTTCTCCAAGTACGTGTCCGCCGACGTGGTGGCGGAGATGGTGAGGGATCCGGAGAAGCTCAGCCTGGCGGGCCAGGAGCGCGAAGTGACGATCATGTTCAGCGACATTCGTGGTTTCACAGGGATCTCCGAGCTGTTCACCGCCGTCGAGCTGGCCGCGTTTCTCAACGAGTATCTCACGGAGATGACCGACATCGTGCTGGACCTGGGCGGCACGGTGGACAAGTTCATCGGAGATGCGGTGATGGCGTTCTGGGGTGCGCCGCTGGACAATCCGGAGCATGCGAGGTTCGGCATCGACTGCGCGTTGCGCATGCAGGAACGCCTGGTCGAGCTGCGCGCGGACTGGGAGGCGCGCGGGTTGCCCCCGATCCGCATCGGGGTCGGGCTTAATACCGGTCTGGTGAGCGTGGGAAACATGGGTAGCCGCGACCGGTTCGACTACACGGTCATGGGCGATAATGTCAATCTCTCCTCCCGTCTCGAGGGGTTGACCAAGCAGTATGGTGTGGGAAATCTGATCTCGGAAAGCACTCGCGAATCGGCCCGCTGGGAGACCCGCAGCCGTTTCGTCGATAGGGTCCGGGTGAAGGGGCGGCAGGAACCCGTGCGCATCTACGAAGCGCTTGCCGAACCATTGGCGGAGGCGGATCAACTGCTCTGGGACGAGGCGATGGAAACCTACTCGAAACAGCAGTTCGACCGGGCGGAAGAGTTGATCCGCCAGGCGAACGAGGCCAGCCCGCATCTTTTGTACGACATGTATTTGGAACGGATCGAACACCATCGGGAGGAGCCTCCCGGAGAAGATTGGGACGGCGTCTACACCCACAAGACGAAGTAGAAACACTGTCCCCTGGAGGGCGAACGGCCCGTGAGCCGCACACTGCGTGTCCACTGTCCCCTGGGGGCGAACGGCCCGTGAGCCGCCGCACTGCATATTCGTTGTCCCCTG
>JAGLDW010000032.1 GCA_023145395.1 Lentisphaeria bacterium
AGAGCAGCGGTCTCCAAAACCGCAGGTCGCAGGTTCGACCCCTGTCTCACCTGCCACATCGTTACACGTCTGCCGCGAAGTTCTTGGCCCAGGTTACAATTGGTAGCAGAGACTTTTGGTTGCCTGCGGAACGGTATTACAAAATGAATACAATGGCAAACCTGATTGTAAAGATACGGACTCTGTACCAGGACACGGTGGCAGAGTTGAAAAAATGCACGTGGCCGACTAGGGCGGAACTAGCCGAATCGACAATTGTGGTCATCTTCTCGGTAATTGCCCTAAGTCTCTTCGTTCTTGTCGCTGATGCCGCAAGCAGAAAACTAGTGGCGGCCCTCACTGGGACGTCTTAGTCAAAGGCATCGGCGTAGTTCTCTGCAAAAGCCCGCAATGCACAAAAGAAGGCATTGGAGCTGCTGCAGAGTGAAATATACACCCTATAGATTTTGGAAAACTGGGTAATGCCAGACAACGAACTAGCACAATGGTTTGTAGTTCAGACCATGTCCGGGCAAGAGTTCAAGGCTCGCCAAAGCATTGAGCGGCGGCGTGAGCTTGAGGGCTTGGAGGACGTGGTGCTTGACATCGCGATTCCAACGGAAAAGGTGACGGAGCGCAAGCAGGGGAAGAAGATTACCACAGAGCGAAAGCTCTATCCCGGCTATATCTTCGTCAAGGCGACGCTTCTCAATGCCGATGGCGCTCCGCATGAGGAGGCCTGGTATTTCATCCGGGACACCCCAGGTGTCATAGGTTTTGTTGGAGGGGACAAGCCTGTTCCCATTTCTTCGCAAGAAGCAGACGACATGCTGCGTCAGCAGGAAAGCGAGGAAGAAGGAGCGACCAAGCCAAAAGTCCCGTTCGAAGTTGGCGAGGTTGTCACTATCAACGACGGGCCATTCGAAAATTTCGAAGGTCCGATCAGCAGCGTCGATTTCGATCGGAGCAAGCTTGTTGTCATGTTGATCATCTTTGATCGGTCAACACCAGTGGAAGTTGAATACTGGCAGGTGGAGCGAAATAGCTGAGTTCGAATCCGAACTCCTCCGGGGATGCCCTGGACTCCGGTAGAAACGCGTATGACAAACTGAGATGCGGTATCTGGGAGAGGCCCTGCCAGCTCGTACCAGACTGTAGCATCAGAAAGAGGAACGATGGCAAAGAAAGTCATGGGAGAAGTTCGCTTGCAGATTCCTGCGGGCGCTGCAAACCCCGCTCCCCCTGTGGGACCAGCACTGGGTCAGGCTGGTGTCAACATCATGGAGTTTTGCAAACAGTTCAATGCTGCTACCCAGGCAAGCACTGGGACCATCATTCCGGTGGTCATCACGGTCTACCAGGACCGGTCATTCACGTTTATCACGAAGTCTCCACCGGCAGCCATACTTCTCAAGAAGGCGGCGGGGCTGGCATCCGGAGCGAACGAACCAGGCAGAGAAGTTGTCGGCACGGTTACACGCAAAGATTTGGAGGAGATCGTCGAAGTGAAGAAGGACGATCTGAATGCACGCGATCTTGAAGCTGCCGTAAGAATCATTGCTGGAACCGCGCGCAGCATGGGAATCGAGGTGATCGATGAAGAGAAGTAAACTCTATCGCAGTCGATCAGCCGGGCTCGAACCTGGAGCCACATACCCGCTCGAGCAGGTAGTCGAGATGCTCAAGGCTATGCCTCCCGCCAAGTTTGACGAGACTGTCGAAATATCCTATCGGCTTGGAGTCGATCCGCGGCAGTCCGACCAGGCTGTGCGTGGGGCGATGGTGCTACCGCACGGGACGGGGAAGCCTGTTCGTGTTGTTGTTGTGGCTGAGGGTGAAGCTGCGGAACAGGCTCGTGCGGCTGGGGCGGACGAAGTCGGCTCCGACGAGTTGATCGACCGCATCAAAGGCGGCTGGCTCGATTTTGATGTCATGATCGCCACACCGGCGGCCATGAAGGGAGTTCGGGCTCTTGGTCGAGTTCTAGGACCACGGGGCCTGATGCCCAATCCGAAGACAGGAACAGTCCGGGACGACACTGCTGGTGCCGTGACCGAGGCAAAGGCTGGCCGCGTCGAGTACCGTTGTGATCGCGGAGGGTGCATTCACGTGCCGATAGGGAAGATTTCCTTTGAACCGGAAAGACTTCTGGGAAATGCGAATGCGGTGACGGAGGCCATCCTTAGAGCCCGGCCCGCTTCGGCCAAGGGTACGTACCTGCAAAAAATGACGATAAGCTGCACGATGAGCCCCGGTTTGAGGGTTGACGTGCGAACCGTTGTAAAAGGCGAAGGCAAATGAGAGCTGAGAAGAACCAACTGGTGCGGGATATTCAGGGCCTCGTGGAACTTGCCCCCAGCCTTTTCCTTATCAGGTACAAGGGGCTTGACTCCACGGACTTTGGCGAATTGCGTACTGTTTTGGCCGCAGTGGGCAGTCAGTGCCATGTTGTGCCGAATCGTCTATTCAAACGTGCCGTTTTGGACTCGGGCGTGGAGTGTTTGACGGAGTTCAAACTGGTGGATGACACCGCTTTGGTCTGTGGTGGCGACGATGCTGTCGCAGTTGCCAAAGTCCTGCGCGACTATCAGAAGAAGCACGAAGAGGCGGCGATTAAATGCGCCGTGCTTGAGGATGAACTGCTGAGTCCAGAACAAGTTTTTCAGCTGGCTGCCCTTCCGCCCAAGGAAGTTCTGCAGGCACAGTTGCTGGGTCTTCTCCAGGCATCGGCTGGACAGCTGGTGCGTGTGCTCAACGCGAAGTTGACGAGTGTTGTATACGTAGTGAATGCCTACCTGAACAAAAAAGAACAAGAACAGGCAGCCTAGATAGGAATCCACGGAGGTAATCAATCATGTCCGATGAAACCAAAACCACTGTCGTTAGCGAAGAGATGGAGAAAATCATCTCCTATGTTGAAGGGCTGACAGTCCTTGAACTCTCGAGTCTGGTCAAAGCTCTTGAGGAGCGTCTTGGCGTGAGTGCGGCTGCTCCTGTAGCAATGGCCGCCCCAGGTGCTGTAGCGGGTGATGCCGCAGCTGAAGAGGTAGAGGAGAAGACCGAGTTCGATGTCATTCTCCTCGCCGCGGGCGAAAAGAAGATTGGGGTGATCAAGGAAGTCCGGGCGATCACCGGACTGGGCCTGAAGGACGCGAAAGACCTTGTGACCGAGGCTCCGAAGCCGGTCAAGGAAGGTGTGTCCAAAGAAGAGGCCGAAGAGATCAAGGGCAAGCTCGAGGGCGCTGGCGCCACCGTGGAGCTGAAATAGCTTCCGACAGAAATCGAGTTACGCATGCTTCCTGGACACACCGGCGGTCGCCCGACGCGGTCGTCGGTGTGTCCTTGCCTGCTGTAACGAACCCGTTCGACGTCACACAACCTTTTTCATTCGGAGCAGAGCATGGGTGAGCGTGTAGATTTTGGGCAACTTCAGGATGTTCTGGATGTGCCTGACCTCGTTGGCATCCAGCTGGACTCCTACCGGGAGTTCCTGCAGCAGGACATTCGTCCCGAAGACCGGGAGATGAAAGGCTTTCAGCAGGTATTTCAGGAGGTCTTTCCAATAGAGAGCTTTGACCAGAACTGTGTTCTGGACTTTGTGCAGTACGAGATTGGTGATCCTAAGGTTTCTCTGGTCAATTGTTTGCTCGACGGGGGGACGTATGCTGCCCCGTTCCACGTGGTCTTCCGTCTCAAGACAGCGAAGGACACGAAAGAGGAACGAGTCTACATGGGCGAGGTGCCCATCATGACCGATCGCGGCTCGTTCGTCATCAATGGTGCGGAGCGAGTCATCGTCAGCCAGCTCCATCGCTCGCCTGGAATCTGTTTTGAATCCACGCGGCATGCCAGCGGCAGACTACTCCATTCGTTCCGGATCATCCCCGACCATGGCTCGTGGATGGAAGTGCAGTTTGACATCAATGATCTGGTCTTCATCTATCTTGACCGCCGCCGCCGCCGCCGCAAGTTTCTTATCAGCACTTTCTTGCGGGCGATTGGCTGCCCCACGGACAAGGGGCTTCTAGATCTTGTCTACGGAGTGAAGAGCATCTCTACCCGAGCACTCTCCAAGGTCGATGACTTGAGTGTGCTTTTCACTGCTGTGCCAGTGGTTGCCCCGGACGCCAAAAAGGGCGACGACCCACTTGTCCCGGCGCTTGAATCCCTCAATGCCGAGTCGCTTGCAGTCTTGAAGGAAGCCAAGATCAAGAAGATCGAGGTGGCCGACACGTCGATGTATGGGGACTCGTTCATTCGGTGTCTTCAGCACGATCCTTCGAGCAACCAGGAGGAGGCGCTCAAAGAGATCTATAAGCGTGTTCGTCCGGGTGATCCACCAAATGTCAACAATGCCAAGCAGTTGTTCAAACGCTTGTTCTTTGACGTCAAGCGGTACGATCTAGGGTTGGTTGGGCGCCATAAGATCAATCAGAAATTGGGGTTGAAGGTTGAGTCAGATGTGCGGATTCTCACGCAGGAGGATCTTGTCGGCTCGACGCAGTATCTCATGGAATTGCATAAAAACGACGGTGCTGTCGATGATATTGATCATCTTGGACGTCGCCGTGTCCGCACCGTCGGCGAGCTTTTGCAGAACCAGTGCCGTGTGGGCCTGCTGCGCACCGAGCGTCTAGCGCGTGAGAAGATGACTCTCTTCGACATGGGCAGCGATGAAGTAACGCCCAGCAAAATCATCAACCCGAAGGCATTGGCCGGCGTCGTGAGGGATTTCTTCGGTAGAAATCAGCTGAGCCAGTTCATGGACCAGACGAATTGTCTCGCCGAGCTGACGAACAAGCGTCGCCTGAGTGCACTGGGCCCTGGCGGCTTGAGTCGCGAGCGGGCTGGCTTTGAGGTGCGCGATGTGCATTCGAGCCACTACGGCCGGGTTTGTCCGATCGAGACGCCCGAAGGTCCAAACATTGGACTGATCAGCTCCCTTGCCCTGTATGGGAGAATCAACGATTTCGGATTCATCGAGACCCCCTACCGACGGGTCAGGAAGAGTGTGGTAACAAATCGAATCGACTACATGGCTGCAGACGTCGAGGAGAAATTCGTCATTGCTCAGGCGAATGCCAGTCTCGATGAAAAGAGTCATTTTTCCAGTGAGTACGTGTTGAGCAGACACCAGGGAGACAGCGGCGAACATTTGGGCGCCGATGTCGACTACATGGATATCTCCCCCAAGCAGTTGATAAGCGCGGCTGCTGGGCTGATTCCGTTTCTGGAGCACGATGACGCCAACCGTGCTCTGATGGGCTCGAATATGCAGCGGCAGGCCGTTCCCCTTATAAAAGCCGAGCCGCCGTATGTGGGCACAGGCCTCGAGGCGGTGGTGGCCAAGGACTCAAGAGCCGTCGTGTGTGCTACTCTGAAGGGCACTGTCGCCGCCGTGGATGGTCGGCGGATCATCATCACTGGCGATGGGAAGATGCCCGAGGAGACGAATAGTCCCGAAAAGGTTCGTATCTATGAGTTGTACAAGTTCATGCGGTCGAATGCCTCGACGCTGATCAATCAACGACCAACCGTATCGACGGGTGACTCGATCAAAGCAGGGCAAGTCATCGCCGATGGGTCCTCGACCGAAGGGGGCGAGCTTGCGCTCGGTCGCAATGTCACGGTGGCGTTCATGCCGTGGCGCGGCTATAACTTTGAGGATGCGATCGTCATCAGCCAGCGACTGGTCAACGACGACGTCTACACGAGCATCCACATTAGCGAGCACGACATCACTGCTCGAGACACGAAACTGGGTGCCGAGGAGATCACGCGAGACATCCCCAATGTTGGCGAGGAGGCTCTGAGGAACCTTGATTCAGAGGGGATTATCCGCATTGGCGCGGAGGTGAAGGGGGGCGACATCCTAGTCGGCAAGATCACTCCGAAGAGTGAGACTGAGTTGGCGCCGGAGGAGAGGCTGCTGCGTGCCATCTTCGGCGAGAAGGCGGCCGATGTCAAAGACAGCTCTCTGACTGTGCCAAGTAGTAGTAGCGGCATCGTTATGGATGTCCGGGTCGAACGCCGCGTGGACCCAACGAAGGAGCGGCTGACAAAGGCCGAGCTGAAGAAGCAAATAAAGGATGCCAATGCCTTGTACAAGGGGCAACTCGGCGAGATTCTCGATGATCTAGCGGACAAGCTCGCAGGCGATTTCCTTGGTGCGAAGATGCCAGTGGCGGTATCCAAGAATCAGGAGGCCGGAGGAGGGGAGATCGTCCCTGCAGACCGCAAGATCACCAAGATCATGCTCAAGAGGCTTTCCCAGGCATATGATTGCTACGAATTGCCTCCGGGGCCCGCGAAGGTGACGATTGATGAGCTGGTGAAGGGTTTTTCGCTGCGCATCCGGGATATCAGACTGCGCCGGGACGAGACAATTCAGCGGCTTGAGGAGGGGGATGGCACGGATCCGGGTATCGTCAAGTCTGTGAAAGTCTATGTCGCCAGCAAGCGTCCGATCTCGGTCGGGGACAAGATGGCCGGGCGGCATGGAAACAAGGGTATCATCGCGAAGATCGTTCCGGTGGAGGATATGCCCTTCATGGCGGATGGAACGCCCGTTGACATCGTGCTGAATCCTCTCGGAGTCCCCAGCCGCATGAATGTCGGGCAGGTACTCGAGACGCACGCGGGATGGGCTGCCCATATCCTGGGCATGACAATTGCCACACCCGTGTTCGACGGTATTTCGGAGGGCAAGATCCACGAGATACTCGCCGAGGCGCGGCAGGTGAAGGTTGCGGAGGCCGGGTGGCAGATCGATCCGACTGGCAAGGTCGTCGATGAGGAGGGAAGAGACAGGACGGACTGTTTTGTGAATGTGGATGGGAAGACACGCCTTTTCGATGGACGCACCGGCATGACGTTTGCTCAGCGCGTGATGGTTGGAAAGATCTACATGCTCAAACTGGACCATCTGGTCGTGAACAAGATTCACGCCAGAGCTGTGGGACCCTATTCCCTCGTGACGCAGCAACCTCTGGGAGGAAAGGCCCAGCATGGTGGTCAGCGTTTCGGGGAAATGGAGGTGTGGGCGCTGGAAGCCTACGGTGCGGCACACACGTTGCAGGAAATGTTGACTGTGAAAAGTGATGATGTCGGAGGTCGAACGAAGATCTACGAATCGATTATGAAGGGCGACAACACGCTTGATGCCGGGACTCCAGAGTCCTTCAATGTTCTTATCAAAGAGATGCAGAGTCTGTGTCTTGACATTCGTGTCAGGCGCGGAAAGGCGGCGATCGCCTGATCTGACGGATTCTCGTCCGCCTTGCCGGAGGATTCCGGAGGCGAATGCCTTTCCGTCATTACTCCGAAACCGTAATAATTGCTGGCGATCGTGCTGGCTAGTCTCGAAAACCCAACAGGAGGGCTGTTTCCTTGGATAACAGCACGCTGCGGAAAGTTCTCGGAATGGACGAAGGTGAAGACAACACCTGCGTGACCATTGGTATCGCCTCCCCAGACACGATTCGTTCGTGGAGTCGCGGAGAGGTGAAGAATCCGGAGACAATCAACTACCGTTCGTTCAAGCCCGAAAAAGGGGGCTTGTTCTGTGAGCGCATCTTTGGCCCCACACGGGACTGGGAGTGCAACTGCGGGAAATTTAAACGGATCAAGCACAAGGGAATCGTCTGCGACCGCTGCGGAGTGGAGGTGACTCAATCCCGCGTCCGGCGTGAGCGGATGGGGCACATCGAGTTGGCCGTCCCGGTGTCGCATGTCTGGTTTTTCAAGTGCATGCCGAGCCGAATCGGACTGATGCTCGACATGACCGCCCGCGCCATGGAGAAGGTCACGTACTACGAGGAGTGGATCGTCACCGATCCTGGCGACACTCCCCTCGAATACAAGATGCTGCTCACGGACGAGGCATATTTTGAAGCCCGTTCAACGTATGGAGACGCCTTCACGGCGAGCATGGGTGCGGAGGCGATCCGTGAACTTCTATCCCACATCGACCTGCCAAAGCTTGCCGAAGAACTCGGGGAGCAGATGGGAGCCACCCGGAGCAAGGCAAATCGCAAGAAAATCGCGAAGAGAATGCGGCTTGTAGAGGGATTCTTCCAGAACCAAATGGACCCGCGCTGGATGGTGCTGGAGGTGCTGCCCGTGATTCCTCCGGATCTTCGTCCGCTGGTCCCCTTGGAGGGTGGTCGCTTCGCCACAAGCGACCTGAACGATCTCTACCGCCGTGTGATCAACCGCAACAATCGATTGAAGAATCTACTTCAACTGCGAACTCCGGAGGTGATCATCCGGAATGAGAAACGCATGTTGCAGGAGGCTATTGACGCGCTGATGGACAACGGCCGCCACGGCCGGCCAGTGACCGGCACGGGGAACCGTCCTCTGAAGTCTCTGAGCGACATGCTCAAGGGAAAGCAGGGACGTTTTAGACAGAATCTCCTCGGCAAGCGGGTGGACTATTCGGGTCGGTCGGTGATCGTTGTTGGGCCAGAACTCAAATTGCATCAGTGTGGACTCCCGAAAGAGATGGCACTGACGTTGTTCGAGCCATTTATCATGCGCCGACTCAAGGAGCGGGGCTATGTCCACACCGTGCGCAGCGCCAAGAGAATGATCGAGCGCAGGACGGCCGTGGTCTGGGATATTCTTGATGAAGTCATCCAGGGGCACCCGATCATGCTGAACCGGGCGCCGACGCTCCACCGGCTCAGCATCCAGGCTTTTGATCCTGTGCTTATTGAGGGTCAGGCAATCCGCCTGCATCCGCTGGTGTGCGCCGCCTACAATGCGGATTTTGATGGGGACCAGATGGCTGTGCACGTGCCTCTGTCGAACGAGGCGCAGCTGGAGGCGAAGCTGCTCATGCTGGCCTCGGAGAACATCTTTTCCCCCGCCAACGGACGTCCGATGACGACTCCGAGTCAAGACATCACGCTGGGTTTGTACTATCTGTCATACAACGACAAGAAGAGGCACTCCCTCTTCCGGGAACTCATGGCCCAAGCCAGCAAGGCAAAGAAGAAGCCTGTCCGCGGACTCAGGCACTACAACGACTATCACGAAGTCCTGCAGGCTCTCGAGGCTGAGGAGATTCACCTGCACGAGTTCGTCTTCTACCGCAATCCCGACCTGGGCAAGGAGACGGTGTGGGGGGACTCGGAAAAGGAGTTCCTTGAGACCACTGCCGGCCGCTGCATTTTCAACGAGGGGTGGCCGGAGGAGTTGGGGTTCTTCAACAAGAGTGCCGATAAGAAGGCACTGGGAAAGATGGTCAAGGATTGCTACGACCAGGTTGGACGGGAACGCTTGGTGGAGGTCTTGGACGAGCTCAAGGATCTCGGCTACGACTACGCGACACGGGCCGGTTTCTCCATTGGCATCACCGACATGACCATCCCTGCGGACAAAGAGGAGCTGGTAAACGAGGCGTGGGAGGAGATTAACGAGGTGCGTGCTCAGCTCAAGCAGGGCGTGATCACGGAGCAGGAGCACTATAATAAATGCATCGACGTGTGGACGCGTACAAACAACGACCTTGCCTCGGAACTGTTCCAGGTGCTGGAGCGGAACGACGGACTGGACGAGATCAACCCTATTTTTGCCATGCTTGACTCTGGTGCCCGAGGGAGCAAGGACCAAGTCCGTCAGCTTGCCGGAATGCGGGGACTGATGGCTAAGCCGTCCGGCGAGATCATCGAGCGGCCCATTATCTCCAACTTCCGCGAGGGGCTTTCCGTTCACGAGTACTTCATCAGCTCCCACGGCGCACGCAAGGGACTTGCCGACACAGCGTTGAAGACGGCAGACTCAGGGTACATGACTCGGAAACTCGTTGACGTCGCACATGATGTGATTTGCGTCGAGGACGACTGTGAGACTGTCAATGGAATCCAGGTCGAGGCGATCCGCGCGGGCGACGAGGACATGGTCCCACTGGTGGACCGTATCGTTGGCAGGTTCAGTTTGGATGACATCCATGATCCGCTGTCAGATGATAGCGATTCGTTGATTGTACATGAGGGCGCCGAGATCACGCCGGAGATTGCCGATATGATTGTTGATCGGGGTGTTGACCGCGTATACATACGGTCCGTCCTGACATGTGTGAGCGAGAGGGGCATCTGCCGCAAGTGCTACGGGCGCAGCTTGGCGACCGGATTGCTCCCCCTGCTTGGTGATGCGTTGGGCATCATAGCGGCCCAGTCCATTGGCGAACCGGGAACTCAGCTCACAATGCGTACGTTCCACTACGGCGGAACGGCTTCTGCCTCTTTCCGTGAGCCCGTCATCAAGGCCCGTGCCAGTGGGCGGCTCAGACTGGAGGATGTGCGTTGCGTGGAACGTGGTGATGGGGACAGCGTGGTGCTTACCAAGAATGGATTTGCCGTGCTTGAAGACGAGCATGGGATCGAGCAGGAACGATACGAGTTGATTCCCGGTGCGGCAATCTCCGTGAAGGAGGGAGCGACGGTCGATGCGGGGCAGGAGTTTGTACGCTGGGATCCGTACAATGTCCCCATCATCACAAAGATTGCGGGTAGACTGGGTTTCCGTGACCTTATCGAAGGGGTCACCATGAAGCGGGAAGTGAGCCAGACCAGCCAAAATGTGCAGATAACGGTGATGGAGCATCGGGAGGATCTGCATCCTCAGCTCGTCATTCTTGACGACGAGGGACTGATTCTAGACCACTACAGTCTCCCAGCCGGCGCCCATATCATGGTCGAAGAGGGAGATATGGTTGCAGCGGGCGAAACGATGGCGAGAACGCCCCGGCAGAGTACGAGGACCAAGGATATCACTGGCGGGTTGCCCCGTGTGGCGGAGCTTTTCGAGGCGCGGCGGCCCAAGGAGGCAGCTGAAATCGCGCGTATCGATGGCGTTGTCGAACTAGGCAAAATCTCTCGGGGACGGCGCACAATCACAATCCGGGATCTGGAGAACGACCAGGCTGAAGACCACACGATTCCCGGTGGTAAACGGTTGGTGGTGTTCAACGGAGACGTCGTTAGAAAAGGCCAGCCGCTGACGGATGGAGCCAGGGTGCCGCACGAGATCCTCGAGGTCTGCGGACCCCAGGATCTCCAAAAGTACCTAGTGGATGAAGTGCAGGAGGTCTATCGCCTCCAAGGCGTTGAGATCAATGACAAGCATATTGAAATCATCGTCCGGCAGATGATGCGCAAGGTCCGGATTACCGATCCGGGAACAACTAGATTCCTCTTTGGAGAGGCTGTGGAGCAGCGAGGATTCCTGGAGGAGAATATGCGTGTTGTTAGCGAGGGAGGCCAGCCAGCTGAGGCCGACCCCATCCTTCTCGGAATCACCAAGGCATCTCTGGCCACGGACAGTTTCATTTCCGCCGCATCGTTCCAGGACACCACACGGGTGCTGACCGAGGCTTCCACCTTTGGGCGTGTGGATCTCCTACGCGGCTTCAAGGAGAACGTGATCATGGGACACCTCATACCGGCTGGCACCGGGTATAAGGATGTGTTGGATCCTGAGCTTGTCAAGGAAAGTCCAGAGCCTGGCAAGGGGGCGGGAGATGAATTCGAGGGGGAGATTTCCGAAGAACGCCGTGAGGCCATTCACGTTGCGGAGGAGGAGAAACGCGCTGAGCAGGCCGCGAAGAAGGCCACTGATGAGGCGAAGAAACTGCTCAACCTCTAGCCACTTCCCATGGAGGAATCTCCAGGGCAACGCCAAATCCAGAGGGGCGTGTCCGTTGCGGGAGGTTTTATGATGGCCGTAGGGACTTGACTTACGAGAGAATTCGGGTAAACTTATCGATCCTTTACGTCAAAATCTAAGGACTGTAGAATGCCGACGATCAACCAGCTTGTGAGAAAAGGCCGCAAGGCCAAACCAAGCAAAAGCCGTGTGCGTGCGCTGGACGGGTGTCCTCAGCGTCGTGGTGTGTGTCTCCAAGTGACCACACGGACTCCCAAGAAACCGAACTCCGCCTTGCGCAAGATTGCTAGGGTCCGGCTGACGAACGGTCAGGAAGTGACTGCCTACATCGGCGGTGAAGGACACAACCTCCAGGAGCACAGTGTGGTGCTTGTGCGGGGGGGACGAGTTCGCGATCTGCCCGGAGTGCGCTACCACATTGTCCGCGGTTCGCTGGACACGCTCGGAGTTGACGATCGGAGACGAGGCCGTTCGAAGTATGGCGTCAAACGCCCGAAGTGACGTTGTTTTCTTGTCATGAACCACAGTTGAAACGAATGGCCGCAGGCGCTGGTGTCGGTAGTCAGTGCGGAATCGGATTGCCAACGGTCGTTTTAGCGTTTTGTATGTAGACGAAAAGTGCAGCGGCTTTTAGACATACTGCCGTTACTGGAGTGGAACAAGGGATAATGAGAAGAAGAAAAGCAGATAAGCGACAGGTCATTCCCGATGTGCGCTACAACAGCGATGTGGTCACCCGAATGATCAATACGATCATGGAGCGGGGGAAGAAATCGACTGCTCAGGGAATTGTATACGGAGCATTTGACGAGATCGCCAAGCGCAAGAAGGACGTCGAGCCGCTCGAAGTGTTTCTTCAGGCATTGGAGAACGTCAAACCTCGCCTCGAGGTCAAGAGCCGCCGTGTCGGTGGCGCTACGTACCAAGTGCCTATTGAGGTGGCACCCGAGCGGCAGCTCGCCGTTGGGATGCGGTGGGTAGCTGGATTCGCCCGTGCTCGCGGTGGCGTGCCGATGGCGAAAGCGTTGGCGGGTGAACTGCTTGACGCGTTCGATAACACGGGTAGCGCGATCAAGAAGCGCGACGACACACATAAGATGGCGAACGCAAATAAGGCGTTTGCGCACTACCGCTGGTAGGTGGCTCCGAAATGAAGGCGGCACCGAAAGACCGTCATGTGGACTTGAATCATGGCCGTAGCGACACAACAACCGAATACGCCCTCGATTGTGACGCGCGATGTGCCGCTTGAGTTCGTGAGGAACATTGGGGTCATCGCTCACATTGATGCGGGAAAGACAACCCTCACCGAGCGCGTTCTGTACTACTCCGGGGTGAACTCGCACATTGGCGAAGTTCACGAGGGGACGGCGACCATGGACTGGATGCCCCAGGAGCGAGAGCGGGGCATTACCATCACCAGTGCGGCGACTGTGTGTCCGTGGCGCCAACACAGAATTAACCTCATCGACATGCCAGGTCACGTTGATTTCACCGCAGAGGTGGAGAGGTGTCTCCGGGTTCTCGATGGTGCTGTCTCCGTATTCTGCGCGGTGAAGGGAGTCCAGCCCCAGTCCGAGACGGTCTGGAGGCAGGCAAAAAAATACGCGATTCCCGTGGTTGCTTTTGTGAACAAGATGGACAGAACGGGTGCAGACTTCCTCCGGACTGTTCGAGAGATCGGAGACCGGCTCGCGGTGAACGCCGTTCCTGTTCAAATTCCGGTGGGTGCGGAAGAAGGATTTCGCGGGATGGTAGATTTGCTGAATATGAGATTTCTCACCTTTTCGACAAAGGATTTTGGTGCAACAGTGATCGAAGAGGACGTTCCCGATGACATTCGAGAAGCAGCGGACACCGCGCTCGGGTACTTGGTTGAGTGTCTCGCCGAGTTCGACGATGTCGTCATGACTCGGTTTCTTAGCGATGTGCTTCCATCGACGGACGAGATGCGCGGAGCGCTCCGGAAGGGGACGCTGTCGGGCGATATTATGCCCGTTCTTTGCGGATCTGCATTTTCGAACCAGGGGGCGCAACCCCTGCTTGATGCCGTCGTAGATTATCTCCCATCGCCGCTTGAGGTCCGGGGGCCTTCCTGTGCGAAGAACATCCTCCAACCGCAGAATGCGCGGGACGCTCACACGGGTGAGCCATTCACCGCCGTTGCATTCAAGACAATGAGCGACAGTTTCGGAGGCGACGTGGCCTTCCTGCGAGTCTACTCGGGAATGGCACATTGTGGTATGACGGTGCGCAATGCGCGCACTGGCGGTCATTGTCAAATGGATACGATGATGCAGATGCATGCGGATCACCGGGAGAGCAAGGAGGCCGCTTTCAGTGGTGAAATTGTTGCTGTCACTGGTTTGACGGATGTTGCCACAGGCGACATGCTCTGCACGCCGGAGCTGTCTATCGATCTTGACGCTCCAGTGGAGTTTCCCGAGCCAGTCCTGAGCATGCATGTGGAACCGAAACGCTCGGAAGATAGAGATCCGGTGCTCGCGGCCCTGCGCAGTCTCGTGCGTGATGACCCCACTCTGCGCCTTCGCACTGACTACGAGACGGGACAGACGTTGCTCTCCGGCATGGGCGAACTTCATTTGGAGATTGTCGTAGATCGCCTGCACAGCGAATATGATCTGTCGGTGCGGGTTGGGCGTCCGAAAATCGCCTACAGAGCAATGGCAGGAGGACACGGGAGAAGCGACAAGAAGTTCATCAAGCAAATGGGTGACATCGCCCAATTTGCTCATCTTGTCCTTGAACTCTGCCCGCTTGAAGCTCAGGCCGGTCTGCGTATCGTGTTCGATGTGGACGAGTCGCGGATCCCTCTTGATTTCCGCCATGCCGTTGAGTCGAGTTTGCGGGATACAGCCGAGGCTGGCGCGCTCAATGGAGCTACGCTTACGGATACGGAGATTAGAGTGGTTGGCGGATCCTATGTCGCTGGCGAGTCCACGGATTTGGGTTTTCGCAGTGTTGCGGCGTTGGCTTTGAAAGATGCGCTCGTCGTCTCAGGCCTGACGGTGCTTGAACCTGTGATGCGCGTCGAGATCCGCACGCCCCACGGGACGGTTGGCGATGTGATCGCCGGCATCTCCGCCAGGCGGGGTCGGGTCTGGGAGGTGGATACGGCACCGGCAGAGGCCGCGCGTGTAATGGCAGATGTGCCGCTGGCCGAGCTGTTCGGCTACGCGACAGCGCTTCGCTCGCTCACGAAGGGGCGAGGAGATTTTGTGGCGGAACCCATACGATTCGAAGCGGTTCCAGAGTGTCAGAATGACGGAATGGCAAAAGGCTGAAGGGCGAAAATGGCGAACGCTACCAAGATACGCATAAGGCTGCAAGCCTTCGAACACAAGACTCTCGACCAATCGACGGCCGAGATTGTGACAACGGTCAAACGAACTGGATCACAGGTGGCGGGGCCGATTCCGCTTCCCACGCGCATTGAGCGTTTCACTGTGAACCGATCTCCTTTCGTCAACAAGAAGTCGATGGAGCAGTTTGAAATTCGCACACATAAGCGGTTGCTGGATATTCTGAATCCGACCGCGAAAACTGTGGACGAGTTGAAGAAGCTGAATCTGCCTGCTGGCGTCGATATCAGCATCAAGATATAGGTACATTTGCTGCGGGAGCGGACACGATGGAAAAGGGTATTGTTGGAAAAAAGCTGGGGATGACCCAGGTGTATGACGAGAATGACCGGCTTGTCCCGGTCACGGTAGTCGAGGCTGGTCCTTGCACGGTTCTGGCTCTTAGGACCATGGGCCGGGACGGCTATAGCAGCGTGCAATTGGGTTTTGGTTCCCGAAAGGCGAAGAACGTCTCAAAGGCGTTGCGCGGACATGTGCGAGGTGCCGGACTGGAGGATACGCCTCCTGCCGTGATTCGCGAAGTGCGACTCGACACGGATCCCGAGCAGACAATCGGGGATGTCATCGCTGCCGATGTATTCGCCAAGGGTGACTTTGTCGATGTAAGAGGGCGTACCAAGGGACGTGGATTCCAAGGTGTGGTGAAGAGATGGAGATTCGGCGGTGGACGTGCCAGTCACGGTGGTGGTTGGACCCGGCGCCCGGGATCGATTGGCATGTGCGTCAGCCCCGGAAAGATCTACAAGGGCCGCAAGATGCCCGGGCAAATGGGCGACGCACAGCGCACCGTGCAGAATCTCGAAATTGTCCAAGTGCGGAAAGACGACAACCTGTTGCTGATTAAAGGCGCGATTCCCGGAGCGAACGGGGGAGTTGTCACGGTCTGCAAAGCGATTAAGAAGTGACGCAAGGAGCTTTTATAGATGACCATGACATTGAATATTCTTAGTGTCGACGGAGCCCAGAGTGGCACTGTGGAGCTGAATCCCGCTTGGGTTGAGCGGGAAAAGGGCGAGCAGGCTGTCCATGACTCTGTCGTAGCCTTTCGAGGCAAGCTTCGTGCCGGTACCGCTAGCACGAAAAATCGCGCAAAGATCCGCGGAAGTGGTGCGAAACCATACCGGCAGAAGGGGACTGGGCGCGCCCGTATGGGAAGCCTCAAGAGTCCGATTCTGCGCGGCGGTGGTGTCGCGTTCGGACCGACGCCGCGCAGCTTTGCAAAGCATATGAACAAGAAGGTGGAGAGACTGGCTCTGAGAAGAGCTTTCACGGCGCGTTTGGACGAGGAGGCCGTGATTCTTGTCGATGAGTTTAAGGTCGATGCTCCGAAGACCAAGAAAGCCGTTGAGGCCCTTCAGAAACTCGGCGTTGGTGAAGATGTCCTCGTCCTTGTGGACAACGTCACTTCGGAGCTTGAGCTGGCCACAGGAAACCTGCCCTCTGTCGAGGTTCTGGCTGCGGCGTCCGTCAACACCTATCTGATGCTGCTCTTCGGTAGGATCGTGATAACGAAAGCTGCCCTTGACATTCTGGGCAATCGCATTGCTGCCGGGGAGAAGGCCGAATGAAGGATCCGTATCAGATCATTCAAACCATTCTTGTCACTGAAAAAGGGACTGAGCTGGCCGACGAGCACAATCAGTACTCCTTCAAAGTGAGCAAGGGTGCGAACAAGTTTGA
>JAGLDW010000320.1 GCA_023145395.1 Lentisphaeria bacterium
GGGAGTCTCGCCCTCCATGGGCAGGTTTTTCGGTGTTCGGAAGGCATGGCTCGCCGGGAGTCTCGCCCTCCAGGACTTTGGCGGTGCACCAACCGGAGTGCGGAAGATGCTATATGGTAGATTGTTTCCGCGTGGCGCCTAAGAAACGCGCGGATTGTGCATTGTTGATGTGAGTAGTCCGTGGATCGACAATGGTTTCATATAAGGAGTCCAGCTATGAAAACTCGCCTTTTGTCTCTACTGGGTTTGTTTGTGTTTTGCGCGTGCGCGCAGGAAATCGGCTATGTCGAGGAGTTCGCCCTGGCCAAGGATCGGGCGAAGCCGTTGGCCGAGCTGATTCCCGGCACCCCCGACTACTACTACTACCACTGCCTCGACGCCCAGAACACGGGCGATCTCGGGCAGGCGGACAAGATGCTCGCGGAGTGGATCAAGAAGCACGGGCGCGGCGGTCGGGTCGAGCAGATGCTCAACCGTCAGGCCTTGCTGAAGTATCCTGGTGACCCGCAGGGTGCGCTGCGCCGCATCCGGAAACAGCTTGGGATCACGCTCACTCACACCCGGCGCGAACGCCAGCGCGAGACCAGCTATCCGACTGTTCTGGATCCGAAGCTCGTGAGCCGGGATGCGCTGGACCGCACCGCGCGCCCCCATCGTCTGCTCTCAGGATTCAGACAACAAGCCTACCGCCGATTGGCGGAGACGAACCTGGATCCCGATCGTCGTCGGGCCTTGCTGGGCGGCCTGAAGTATCCCGATGTTCCCAATCTAGCCAAGCTTGTGGTGGCGGATCTGAAGCACAAGCACAGCCGCGGCTTCGGCTCGCTGAATATTCATAACCGGATGTTTCTTTCCCAGTTCGACGAGTGTGCACGGGCCATGTCCGAATTGCGCAACAACGGGAACTTCATCACCGCGTATCTCAAGCGCTTGGCGCCGAACGTCGATGTGGACACCCGCGAGCCGACTGTGCGCCAAGCCTACCTCGACCGGGTCTGGAAATTCGTCGAAACGCTTCCTCCATCGCAGAACTCCCTCAAGGCGCTGGTCCTGTTCCAACGCCTTCAATTCGACCGCTCGCAGGGCGTGCGGGACCGCGCGCGTTTTCTAGCGTATATCCAGTTGCCGCGCCAAGTCTGGTACGTGCGCCGCGAATACCTGAAGAAGCGCGAGTTTCGGGGCTACTTCGCCAATCTGAATCAGCAGTCCGGGGGACTGATCGAGATGCCGCCCATCCGGAACGACGAACCGCTGGTGCGGGAGTATCTCCAGCACTTTCTCCTGGACGCTGCGGACTTCGCACCGTTCGCCTCCTACTTCGAAGAGAGCTATCTGAAGGAAGTGTTCGCCGAGATTAAGATTCTGCATGGCATTGGCGACCAGGAGAAATGGTACGCCTACCTTGCTCCGGAGAAGGTGCGCGCGCTGCGGGACCGGGTGGAG
>JAGLDW010000321.1 GCA_023145395.1 Lentisphaeria bacterium
GTGGATCTTGACGGGCTGGCGCCCAATGAGGAACGCGTGCTCGAGTACAAGCAGCCTGCGCTCCGACGGCACGTGGAGACCTTCGAGTTTTCGCAGCTTTCCCGACCGGGTGTCTGGGTTGTGGAGTTCATCGGCAACGGGCGCAGCAGCCGCGCTCTGATCCGCAAGGGGGATTTGCGTCACTTTTTGCGCTCCGGTTCGGCAGGCTACGTATTCCATGTGTTCGACGAGGCGAGCCGACGGGTCACGGATGCCGCGCTGGTTCTTGGTGGGCGGCGGTTCGAGGCGGACGAGCGCGGGGAGATTGTGGTTCCCTACTCGACCAAGGGGGGCAATGTCCCATTTGTTCTCGAGCACCGCGGTTTCGCCGTGCGGCGTTCATTCGCTCAGGGCACGGAGCGGTACACATTGGATGTCTCGTTCCACATGGATCGGGAGTCGCTGCTTGCCCGCAACCGTGCGAAGTTGCTGGTGCGCGCCAGGCTTCTGCTCGGCCAGGTGCCCGTGGACATTGCCCTGCTGAAGAATGTGTTTCTCGACATCACGGCAACCGATGGCGAAGGCATCGGGTCCACGCAGAGCATCAGCGTGAAGAAGTTGCGACCGGATCGGGAGTATGTGCACGAAATGCGAGTGCCGCAAAACCTTCGGAATCTCATGTTTATCCTGCGTGGCGAGGTGGAGATGCTGACCACGGGCAAGAAGGCACCGCTGCTTGCCGTGAAAGAGATAGAACTCAACGGCATGGACCGCACCGAGTTTTCCACCATGTTCCACCTGCGTCCGACCGCAAAGGGATTCGTGCTCGAGATGCTTGGCAAGACGGGCGAGCCGATCGCAGGTCGACCAGTGAATCTGACGGGAGATCACCCCGACTACGCGCGGCCCTTCCGCACTAGGTTGCAGACCGCTGACAATGGGCGCATCCAACTGGGAACGCTAGCAGGCTTCGAGCGCATCTACGTGCAGGCAGAGGGAGTGGCACCCGCCCAGTTCACGCTTCCAGCCAGAGAGGAGCGGCATGCTCTGCCTGGAACGCTGCACGCTGTGGTGGGCGAGACGATCACAGTGGTGCCCGACTGGCTTACACCCGAGAGTCTTGCGGCCGACGCGAGTCTTTGCGAACTCCGCGGACCATCCCACGGATCGCAGGTGTTCGTCGCGGACCGCCGCAGTCATTTGAGGCTTCAGGATGATCAACCGCAGATCGTTGGACTTCCCGCAGGCGCCTTTCAACTCGACCTGCGTCAGGACGGACGGCCCGTTGGTCGTATCCCCATCCACGTAACCAAGGGGCGTAGGGATCGTGCGGCATTGCTGGGCGTGGTCCGCGCGCTGGAGCCAACGAAGCTTCGCCCGCTGGGAATTCGTTCAGTGTCGCGGCAGGACAAGACGGTGCGGGTGCGCCTGGCCAATGCCGGTGCCGACACGCGAGTGCATGTTTTCGTCGAACGATTCGCGGGTCTGGACACGCCTTTCCTCGGGTTGGTCCGCCATCTGCCGACCTATGCGGGTGGCCTAGAGTTCGTGCCGCGCCGCTCGCTGTATCTGTCGGGACGCGACATCGGGGACGAATACCGCTACATCCTCGAGCGGCGCCGGACCACGGCGCGCCCTGGCAATCTTCTCCGCAAACCCAGCTTGATCCTGAACCCCTGGAGCTTGGGCAAGACGCGCACGGGCAAGCAGGAGGCGCGCGAAGGAAAAGCCTGGAACGCAGTGGCGGAGAAGCAGGCGGGGAGACGGATCTCTGGGGTGCGCACCAGAGCGGCTAGTTTTGATGGTGGAGGTGGCTCAGACTCCATCGGTGGCGGAAATATCACACCAGCCTACGACTTCCTGTCCGGCCCGTCCCTGCTGTTCGCGAATCTGAAACCGGACGCGGACGGCGTGGTGGTGATCGAGATCGACGCGGATCAACTTGGCCCCCGCCAATTCCTACGAGTGGTTGCAGTTGACAGAGACGAGACGGTGGCTCGCGACCTGCATCTGCCTTTGCTGGACGAGACCTTCAAGGATCTCCGACTGGCGCGCTCTCTGCCTGCGGACGAGCATTTCGCCGAACGAAAACTGGCGGAAGTCGTGCCTGCGGGCAAGGCGTTTGGCGTCGAGGATGTGCGCTCGAGCAAGGTCCAGACCTACGATACCCTCGGCAAAGTCTTCGGGCTCCTGCGCACGCTCTGCCCGGACCAGCGTCTCGCCGAATTCGAGTTCCTCACGCGCTGGGATCGCCTGGAACCCGCCGCCAAGCGGGAGCGCTTCGGCAAGTACGCCTGCCACGAGC
>JAGLDW010000322.1 GCA_023145395.1 Lentisphaeria bacterium
CGGCCCATGATCTCGTACGAATCCTTGTAACCGGCCACGAACACCTTGCCGCCGGCCGCGTGTATCCTGTCGTACCAGGCAAGCTGCGCTCTCAATTCGTCACCCTTGCGTTCATCCTGTCCGTAGAAATAGACATCGCTGAAACCGCGTTTTTTGGCCATGGCGATCGTGGCTTCGGCAGTCGTTCCTCCAGAGCCCCAGGAGCCGCCGAGAAAGAGCAGCGGCCCACCACGCATCCCGGCCTGTTCCCGCAAATCGAGATAACGCTCGAGATCTGGTCCAGGGGGCTGGTACACAGTCGGGTTGGTCACGCCGTGTGCGAGCATGTCCCTGAACTCGGCCAGAAGCTGCTCCTCGGTTTTTCTCTCGGAATTGCACTTCGGCGCACCGGTCCCGAGTTTGGCTCGATAGTAGATGGAGCAGATGATTTTTGGCTCATCGAGTGTGAACGGGAGGACGCGCAGAGAGACTGGCACGCTGACCGCCGTCCCGTCGGCCGGTGCGATCCGGATGGTGCCGCGATAGGTGCCGGCCTTGGCGCTTGCGGGCACCTGCACCGTGATCCAGCACTGCTTGGTGGTCCCCGCTGGCACGGCAAATGGCTGGAGTGTGTCCGCATCGCGCATGGCGTCCTTGTCCATTTTGAGGATATTGACTTCCCGGACTTCGTCAATGCGTACGAGACTATCGTCTTTCAGCAGCAGTTCCGGAGTCAGAAGCCTCAGATTCTGGAAGCCAATGCCATGTCCCCCCTGATACCAGACCTTCACCACGCGCAGATCCAGAGCGGAGGCTGGCACCGTTCCCGCAGGACAGGTCAGGTCACTGGCGGTCAGCCGGATGTCTTTCAAATCCGCCAGGGCGTAGAGAGCGAAATTGGCGGACTCGTACTCAAGTGGGCAGGCGGTCAGCTCAATCGTGCGGCCTGGCAGGGCGTGCGCCGGCAGGCGCCGGGGCAGCGTTCGTACGTTGGTAATCGCGGGCAGGATGAAAACCTTGAAATCCGGTATGGGTTCACGTCCACTGAGCTGGGCTTGAGACAATCCCCCATAGAAATCAGCTTTAGCGGTCAGTGTCTCCGTGCTTCGCAACGCCTTTTCGTAGCTCGATTTCCGCGCTTCCCAGGTGTCGAGCAACTCAGTCGGGGGAAGCGTTTCCAGGGATTTTCTCCGGGCGCTGGCCTCTGCCGCGAGCTTGTTCGTCTCGCCCAACGTTTCCATGATCTGTCGCAACTTGGTCTGGTCGCTGATCGTGCGAAGCTTTGCCTGGGCAGCAGCCAGCAAAGCAGATGTCCGATCGAGAAACGGGTCCAGTTCCGAACCTTGCACGATCCGAGCCACGATCTCCGGGGCAACAACCTTGGAGCCCGGAGTTGGCTGGCGTTCGAGAAAGATGACCCGGCCGAAGTGATCCGGATCATGGAACCCGGCAAAGGTGATGGACCAGCCGCTGTACTCTTGCAGCTTGCCCCGTGCGGGCAGGCCCCGGTTGAAGTTGACCGTCCATACATCGCCGTCAGTCGGTTGCGCCTTCAGCGCGCTCCAGGGCATGGCCAGTTCCACCTCCCAACGGTCTTTGTGAATGGAGGTTGCGACGCTCCACCGGGCGTTCCAGCGCTCCGGCGAGTTCATACCGGTCTCATCCCAGCAGGTTCCCAGCGCATTGACCGCGATGTGGAAGTAGCGTTCGCCCTCGGGCGTCTTGGCCAGGATGGGGTTGTCGGGGGGCGTGAAGAAGATTTCGACGCAGTCGTCGCCGCACACCAATCCATCGTGTTCGGAGGTCTCCTTCTTCAGTTTGGCGATATTGGAATCAAAACAGCGCATGCCGATATACAGGTTTTTGTCGTCCCAAAGCATGCGTGCATCCGTCTGCTCGACGGCATAGCCTCTGCCTCCATACAGCACGAACTCATCCGCCAGAGATGCCTGCGTCCAGCATCCGTCGTCGAGTTTTCCGTCCACAACAGGCGGCGCATTCGTGCGCACCGCCGCCGTGACTACAAACGGGAGTGTCTGCCCCGTCTTCCGCCTCATCGTAACCTTAGTTTCCACACCCCATGCCACCGATCCCACTACTGCGGCCGCCAACGGAAGCCAGCGGAGCACCCAGTCTTTTCGCCGATTCATCTGCTATTCTCCTGTGGTTGTGTAGGAACGAGAAAGTTACTATTGGTCAAGGCTTTTTTGTGAAGGCTTCGATGGGGATGACCCGGTAGCGGATTTGCTTGCGCTTATGGGTGTAGACAGTGGCGACTCCGACGCTGGTGGCGATGACGGCGGGGTAGGAATATTCGCCGGGTTCGTCCTCCAGCACGAATGTCTCGGGCCAGGTCTGGCCATTGTCGAACGACCGCCAGAGCGCCAGGGGCGTGCGCGCACCCCAATCCTTTGCGACAGGATTGAGACAGAGCACGAGGCTGGAGTCGCGCAATTTGGCGATGTCAATGCCGCTGTTGTTATTTGGAATGTCGGTGGCAACGGGTGTGCTCCACGTGCGCCCGCCATCTGCGGAGTCCGCACGAATGACGTGTCCGAGTGTGCTGCGCATCAGCGCGTGGACCTGGCCCGGCGCCGATTCCCACACGGCGGGCTGGATGATCCCCCGCAGGCAGTCCGGAACCTTGATGTCCACGGCGTGGATCCATTCCCGCGTACCGCCATCGAACAGCTCCATGCGACAAAACCATTCCGTTTCGGTCTCCACGGAGCTACCGCAGAGCCAAAGTCCCCCGCTCATCCGAATGGGTTTGTTCTTGATGGGACCCAGGAAGCCGCTGGGCAACGGAGCAGGCTCGGACCAGGTGCGTCCGCCGTCCGCGGAGGTTGTCAGCATCGATTCCCAGTGGATGATTTTACGCCCGAACCGATAAAACAGAAATAGCGTGTCGTCATGCAGACAGAGTACGGGATTCCACAGCGGAGCGCCCTCCAGCTCCGCCACTTTTCGCGGTTCGGTCCACTCGCCGTCGTGCAGGATGGCCGACCAGATGTCCACGTCGTCGGCGCTCTCCTTCGTGCCGGCGAACCAGGCGGCCACCACGTCTCCCGACGGAAGCTCCACCAGTGTGGAAGCGTGACAGGAGGCAAAAAACCGGTCTTGCTCAAAGACGAACATGGTCTTTTTCCTTTCGTTGCGGAGGTATCCTCCGTAGTCGGCCAGCTCCAGACTCTGTCCAGCGTCGCATAGCATGCGCTGGAGTGTGGGCAGATCGACGTTGCGCACGGAGCGCGTGTTTCCGGCTGCCAACGCCGCGCCCGCGCCTGCGGCAAATCCCGTCTGTGCGCAGGTCGTCATGACGCGCGCCGAGCTGATGGCCCGATGCTCCGTCGAGATGGACCTTCCGGCGGTCAGCAGATTGGCCATGCCCTGGACGCAGAGGCAGCGCCAGGGGATCTGGTAGGGAGGCACCATCGCGGTGAGACCGGTGCCGGCGCGCGGCGCGACATCCGGCCAGTGGTAGTCCACGTGGTAGGAACCCACGGCCACGGCGTCATCGCAATGCGCGCCACGCCTGACATCGTCGTCGGTCAGCACCGTTTCGCCCACGGCGCGCGCGCCTTCGCGGATGCCGACCACCGGCTGGATGCTGGTGAGTCGATAGGTGTCGTATGTCGTCCCCCCATAGCCCCTGGTCTGCAGGTACCAGGCCATGGCCATCGCCTCTCGGCGGGAGCGGATCTCCACATCCGAAAAAGACCGTGTGTCCGTGGAGTCGCCGTGGATGATTTTGATCTTGACCCGGATGTGGTTGGTGCCGAGTCGGTAGACTGTGGTCATGGGGATTTCGGCATCGTTTTCGTAGCGCGGGCAGTTCGCGGGCAGGTGGGGCGTGACGGCGCGACCTGTGTCGGTCATGTTGATATGCAGGCTCATGGGGAGTTGCATGGGCGTCGCCTCGGCCGCGAGTGTCGGGGGGGAGCCCGGGCGGTAGACCGGACCTCCCTTGAGCACAGGCAGGCCCGCAAGGCGAATCAAGTCGGCATCGCCTGTGCAGTCGATGAACACCGAGGCAAAGACCTCGAGTGGACCGCTCTTTCCCGCCAGCATGACAGACTTAATCTTGCCGTTGGCAGTGCGGACTTCGCAAAGCCGTGTGTGCAACAGCAGATCCACGCCTTCGGCAAGCACCGCTTCCTGAAAAACAAACTCGGCCACGACGGGATCGAAGGCGCGTGCGTCGGCATCGGGATTAAGGGGCGCGAGACCATCCAGCGCGGTCATTTTCCCCATCAATTCCTCCCAGAAGGCATTCACGTGCGCGGTGTCGCCGCAGAATCCGGACACGCCGCCGCTGGTGGCGTTGCCGCCGAGAGTGGATTGGCGCTCGGCGAGCAGGACACGCTGTCCACCCCTCGCCGCGCCTGTAGCCGCGAAGACACCGGCGATCCCGCCTCCGATCACCGCAACATCGACGTTGACTGTTTCTACTATCACGGGCCCTTCTCCCCCTCGATGACGATGCGCAGTCGCCGTCTGCGAATGCCTGCGCGCCATGCCAGCCAGACGAGGATCCCCGCTGCCGCCAGCGAGCAGAGCTTGGCGAAAATATCCCCATGGCGCGTGTAGAAGGTGATGCCTAGATCGGCGGCGTCCCAGACAGGAAGGCGATAGACTTTCGCCCCGCGCACAAAGCGATTGCCCGTGACTGGGTCGTGAAGCAGATCCGTCATCTGCCCGTTGGGCAGAACGAGGCAGGTGTCGCTGTTGTTGCCGGCGCGGAAGAGGGGGCGCCGGGTTTCAACCGCGCGGAAGATCGCGTGCACGGCGTGTTGTCTGGACCCCGCGCTCTCCGCATACCAGGCGTCGTTGGTGATGGTCATGAGCATGTTGGCGCCATGCAGGACGAACTGGCCGCTGATTTCCGGAAAGACGTCCTCGAAGCAGATGTTGACGCCGGCCTTGACTCCCTTGCCAAGGTCAAAGACCGTGTATTCGGTTCCACGGGTGAGTCCCCTTCCCATGCCGATCCACTCGACTAGCCAGGGCAGGTACTCGGCAAAGGGCGTGAACTCCCCGAAGGGCACGGTGTGGATCTTGTCGTAGAACTGTTTCGTCTTGCCATCGATGCCGAGAAGATAGGCCGAGTTGAAGACCATGGGGGGCGGTTCGTACTGGCCTTGGTCGTTGACCGTGGTGCCGGGGGCGAGGCGCGCGTCGATGGCACCCAGAAGGAGGGGTGCCTTGATCTCGGAGACGAGGTCGGAGAGTGTCTGCCGAAAGACAGGGCGGGTGATGAACTCGGGAATGGCGCTCTCAGGCCAAATGACGAGATCCGGCTCTGTCACCACTGCCTGAAGACGGGTGATGCCTGTGTAGACGCTCGTGGCCTCCTCCGACTGCTCGATGGTGGGGATGCGGCATTGTGGGATGTTTCCCTGTACGCTCAGCACTCTGAGATAGTCCTTGGGCTCGGGAAGCCTTGGTGCACGCAGAGTGCAGAACAACACGGGGGCGAACAGCGCGCCGGCGAAGAGAACGGGCCAACTGATGCCGCGGCGCGGTTTGCCTCGGCCTGGCGTAGGGCGGTGAAGGCGCCGCATCCAGTAGAGCAGCGCCATGTTGGTGCAGACGATCAGGAAGGAGAGTCCGTACACACCCGTAATCGTTGTGACCTGAAGCAGACCGCGGCGCTGCCACAGACAGATTCCGAGCTGGTTCCAGGGAAAGCCCGTGAACAGCCAGCTGCGGATCCATTCCAGCGCGACCCAGAGCAGTGCGACGGCGAAAGAGAAGGCGATCTGCCGCCAGGCGCCCTCGATGTACCAGGCACTTTGGCCCGCACTTTGGCCCGCGGACCCGCTCGCATCTGCATCTCCGGTGTCGCATAGCTCGCGCGCCATAGCGCAGGCACCCACATACCAGAGCATGGGGTAGCAGGCAATAACCAAAGCCAGCAGAAACCCCGCGCCAAACCCCACCTCGTTGAGCCAGGCGAGATTGGGAATGCAGAAGACCAGGCCCAGGAGCCAGCCGAGCAGAAAACGGCCGCGGAGCGAAGGGGGTGGAGGGACCATGAGCACTGCGGGCAGCGCGAACCAAATGGTCACATCCCACTCGAGCGGGGCGAACGCACAGCAAAGAAGCAGCCCGGAGACGACAGCGCCGACGACGCGCAACCACCACACCCGACTCGTGGCCAAGGACCGCAGATTCACAGTCTTCTCAACAACGGGGGTTGGTGGGATCGGCGTTTCCTTTTCGGAGGGGGGCACCATGCGTTTTCGTCCTTCCTACCTCGTTCTCTATACTTCAAGCTCTAGCCGATGCATGCCGCTAACGTAGTAGGTAGGCTCCTCCTTTACAGTGTATTGCACACTGTTTCTTCCTCTCGTTGACCAGAATCCTGGTCGCCGCCGCTCTGCCCGTGAGCCGTCCGTTGCGAACTGCGCAAATCCGGGAGGGCGAGCGGTCCGTGAGCTGCCACGCTGCGAACTGCGTGCCCCCTGGAGGGCGAGACTCTGGCGAGCCGGTCCCCCGTTGTCGGGGGACACGAATAGCTCGTTTCATGACTCACGCGAG
>JAGLDW010000323.1 GCA_023145395.1 Lentisphaeria bacterium
GCGAGCCAACCTACGCCGATTCGCGCAATGGGCCGTCCGGGGTTCCGGAGTCACCGGATTTTCCTGCGCGCGCTACCGACTCTCGCTGGGGCGTTCATGGGGTGTCCCGGCGTGGAGCGATCCGGGCTGCGACGGATATCCCATGGGGCAGGCCACCACAACGACGCGGATGCGGGAGAGGTCGGTGGCGGGTTCGACGCGCACCTGCAGGTAGGCGCCGTCGATCAGTTTCGTATCCGCCATGCCGGACTTTCCCGCGACGCGGCCCACCAGTAACCCTTCGGGAATCGTGCCACCTAGACCCGATGTGAGAATGCGTTGCCCCCGCGTCATTTCCAACGATTTTGGGAGAAAATCGATGATGCTGGGAGCTGGATGGCGCCAGCGGCGCTCTTTCGTCCCGCGCAGGATGCCGTTGGCCGCAGTGCCTTCGGGCGTGACACTCAACTCGCATCCGTCGGCGCCCACGAGACGGACGACTGCGTTGGAGGCGGAGCAGGCATAGATCTTCCCGATCACAGCCGAGTGGGTAAGGACCGCCGCGCCGGGAACAATCCCGTGCCGCGACCCTCGGTTGATCAGGAAGCCCCGATTCCAAGTGACTGGATCGCGCACGGCGACATCCGCAATGACCATGCGCCATTCGCGCCGCCTGGGAAGAGTGGCAACCTCTCGCAGTTGGCGGTTTTCCTCCACGATGCCATCCACGCGTGCGAGCTTCAGCTCCAGCAGATGCAGACGGGCTTCGAGTTCCCGCACTTTTCGCGGCGAGGAGGGTAGGCTGCCGGGGACGAGAGTGCTGGCTGGTCGGCTGAAACGACGCTGAACAGCTGTCCAGGCGGAGGAGAAAGGTTTGAGGAACCCGAAGGCGAGTGAGCGTCCGGCATTCCCCCTCCCGAAGAGCCACACGAGTGCCAGCAGCGTGACGAAGGTGATCGCCATTGTCCGTTTTGCCAGCACCTGCATTCGTTGTTTCCTCGGGAGCGGCTCAGATCAAGCGGACTGCTCTTTCGTGGCTTCGTCCGCTAGATTCCCAGTGCTCGGATCGGGTTTGGTTTTCCAGCGTTTATGTAGCCAGTTCCACTGTTCCGGGTGTCGCCGGATCATATTCTCAAGGATGGTTGTGTAGCGCTGCGTGTTGTGCAGGATGTTCTGTTCCTTGTCCTCGTAGGGCTCCTCCCATTCGACTTCCGGGAGGAACTCGACTGTGTGGGCGCGCAGGTCCTCGTTCCGATAGTTGTGGGCGGGCACGACCGCCGCGCCTGCGCGCTGGGAGAGCACGGCGAGCCCGGCCATGGTGCATGCGGGCTTGCCAAAGAAATCGACGAACACCCCCTCGTCCGACGTCATGTTCTGGTCGAGGACGAATCCGACCAGGCGCCCGCTCTTGAGCGCTCGGAGAATCTGCCGCACGGAGTTGCGTCGGGGAATGGCTTCAATCGCGTTTGTCTGGCGCAGGCGGTCCACCGCGTATTGTCCCAGGCTTCCCTTGATCTCCTTGAGCACGGCGCTCGTGTCATAGCCGAGCAGCGCGCCACGGGAGGCACCGAGTTCCCAGGCGCCATCGTGGGCGCCGAGGATGAAGACTCCACGCCCCTTGGCATGCGCTTTGTCGAGGTTCTCCCTTCCTTTGACCTGACAGGTGGCGATGACGTCCTCGCTGGACATGAAGGCCATGCGGAGATACTCGAGGCCGAGCAGACCGAAGTGCCTGTAGACTCTTCGGATGAGTCCTGCCCGCTCTCCGTCGTCAAGTTCGGGAAAGGCCCAGCCGATCTGCTCGGTGACGACCTTGCGCCGCAGACGCAGGACCGAGTGGAGAAACCAGCCGACGACGCAGCCTAGCCACACTCGGGCGCGCAGGGGCACCGGACGGAAGATCCAGAGGACGATGTCGACAAGAAACGTCAAGGCTTGCTTTCCGCCTCCGGCTGGGCGTCTTCGTCCGGATTGTCCTCGGCTGCTTCCCCCTCGCCTTTCTTTTCCGGTTCTTCCTCAATGGCCTCCACCGCTTGGCCGAAGGGAAGGTCCTTCAGAGCGGCTAGAGGAACGCGCGTGATCAACGCGGGGCGGAGAGTCAGGGTGGTGGCGGTGGCGGGAACATCGAATAGGAGTCTGGCGACACCTGTCCTGGCGATCTTGCCCAGACGCGCGTCGAAGGGTTTTCCCTCCATGGCCATGGCAAGGCAAACGGCATCTTCCCCGTCGCACTCAAGCACGTAGTCGTGCTTGCTGATGCTCCGTTTCGGAGCGATCGAGAAATGACAGATGGCAAGCACCTTTCCATCAGGGCAGCCGCGTTGCGAGACGACGCCTTCGGGGATCGGCTGGGCGGGGTCCAACTGGTTTTGGGCGAGAACTTTGTCGAGATCGACGGCATCCACGCCAAACTCCTGCTTCTCGATCTTCAGAAGCTGTCCACAATGGATATGGGCGGGAAGAGTCGGGGGGGGGACGACAACGTCCGGCTCGTCGGCGATCATCACTTCGGGCGCACCGTCTCCAGCCTCTTCGTCCTGCGCCCGGCATGGGGCCGGGGCGAGCAGGATCAGGAGCGCGAGTCCAGCACAGAGCATGATTCGGGTTCGCGCCACGCGGGCGAACATGCGAAGGTCTTCCAATTCCAGCGTTGTCTGTGTTTTCACTTGATGGATTTCCCGTGGATTTCCACTTCGATGTAGTGGTTCATGTCGTTGGAGGTACTGCCATTGCTGAACAGCCGGACGTAGCGTCCCTTCACGGCCTTCACCGAGATGATGCGCCCTTCGTAGGTCTCGATGTATTCCTTGTCCCTGCCGACGCCGAGTCCGGCCGAGTTGTCATGATCGTTGTTGTAGACCGTTTTGACATCCATGATGAAATCGGGATCGGCAGCGGTCTGGACGACGATGTCGCGGTAGACTCGCGCCTGCGAATGGAAGTGCCAGAGCACGATGGCGTGGATTTCAGCCACCGTGTCCAGATCGATCTGGACCCATTGTTTCCCGGGACCCAGCTCCAAGCAGCTATTGCCTTCCTTGTCGCCGTCGGTGATCTGCTCGACATCCCCGAGCACGGGCTCTTCGTCACTCGAAGTCACATCCTTGTCGAGTGCCAGGTTTGTGCAGCCCTCGGGCAGAAAGACAGGGGGTCGCTTCCCCTTGCGGGGTTTCTCCAAGTTCGCTGTCTTGATATTCTTGGGAGTGCCGACGAACATGGGCTTCGGGAGCTCGAGCTTGAGTTCGGCCTTTCCCTTTCCTGCCCCATCCTGGGCAAGAGCCGCCACCGTGAGAAGCGCTAGACAGGCCACGGGAAGAAGCATTCTTGTCAGACGTCTCGGCATTTCCATTCTCCATGCTCGTTGTGAGCTGTGTTTCTTCTTGTTGCGAGCACCGGTACGATAGTGCTATTTGCCGTAGACGGCAATCTCGACGAAGCGGGTCTCCTCGTCATTGTAGCCGCCGTTTGTGTAGACGCGGATATAGCGGCAGGGGGTGCCTTCGCGGTCGGGTCCGCGCGCGTCGGCCACTTCCCCCCACCAGCGTGCGAAATAGGCGGTGTCCTTGCCGGCTCCCAGTTCGCTGGACTCGTCATCGTCGTTGTTGAACAGGGTGACGACGGCGGTCTCGAACTCGGGGTCGTTCGAAGCTTGGATGATCACGTCCTTGTAGATGATGGGATTCTTGTAGTAGTGCCAGACGACCACGCAGAAGATGGTGTGCGTGGCGCCGAGATCGATCTGCACATGCTGCGGGCCCGGATCAAGCTCCACATAGTCGAAATCGCCTGATTTCTTGACTCCATCGGTGATCTGGGAGTATTCGCCGATGATTGGCTCGTCCTCGATGCTGCTGGTGACGGGTTTGTCCAGCGCCAGATTCACGATGCCGGGAGGCGCGAGGAAGGGGGCGCGGCGGACCTCTTCGCGAAGATGGGGGGGCTTGACCTGATTTTTGGGATAGCCCGGTGTGGCGCGGGTCACCGCGTCCTCGCTCGTGCCGAAATCGACGGGAACCAGCTTCACTCCGCCGGACAGGAAGGTGTTGAGCACGATGTTCAGGCTCCTGCCGAAGGCGAAGGTGGTCTTGGAGGCGCCGGTGATGCCCTGCACAATGTTCGGACCCTTCACGGTCTTCTTGTTGGTGATGACGACATTGGCCTGGTCGCCCTCGATCATGGGCAGGTTGTCGAACTGACCGAGGAACGCGGCCGAGCCGATGCGGCCGCCGAGACCTGGCGTCTCCTGTTGCTCGTAGATGCGCAGGGACCGGATATGTCTGCGGTCTGTGGTGATGGCGACGATGCCCTTGATGGCGCCGTACTTGCCGCGAGCTTGAACATCGAGCGCATAGCCCGTCTTCCTGCCGCCTCTGACACCCACGTAGTACGTCATCTCGCCCCGTTTCTTCTCCTTGATGGCAGTGCCGAAAAGCGTGCCAATCTCTTCGCGGGATGGTGTTCCGTCCCAGAGCCCGAGGGCGCTGACGATGGCGCAGCCGCGCCGGTAGTCCTTGTTGAGCTGGATGCGTTCGGTCCAGGCGGAGTTGGCGCAGGTGAGCGCGCCGGCGCAGAGGCAGCAGAGTCCGATGGTGAAGAGGAGTGCGTAGAGGGGGTGGTTCTTCATGGCTCGGCCCTCCTGGAGAGCGAGATCCCTGCGAGGATGTCGAGGGTGGGCGCGAACACGTTGGCGATCAGCACAGCGGACATCATGGCTTCGGTGTAGGTGGAGAACGCACGCATGAACACGGCGAGCACGCCGATCATCAAGCCATGGAGCCACTTGGCTTCGTCGTCGCGCGGCGAGGTGGCTGGATCGCAGACGAGGAGGCAGGCGCCGAAGAGGAGGCTGTCGGCCCCGAACATTTCCAGGATCGAGTCGAAGGGCAGAGCATTATTCTGCTGGAGGATGATGCCGGCGCAGACGGCGCCCAGCAGAGCGGCGCCGATGATGCGCACGTTGCTGCGACGGGCGGCGACGAGCGGCAGGGCGCAGAGGATGATGACGACGGAGCACACGAGCCAGGCGTTGGGATCGCCCTCGAACAGGAGCATGGAGGAGAAACTTGGTCCCTTCATGGCCAACGGATAGCTGAAGACCAGGAAGGCCTTGCCCACTAGCGCAGGACAGAAGAGGTGACTGCCCGTTCCGCCAAACACCTCCTTGGCGAAGACTGTGCCCACGGCCGTTCCGAGCACGATCATCCAGATGGGTGTGGTGGCTGGCACCATGAGTACAAGCAGTAGCGCGTAGACAATGCCGCCGCCGTTGCCGGGCTTGTGCCGGACCAGGGCGAACATCAGTTCGCAGAGCAGTGCGGTGGCGGCGGCCACGATGGCCAGCAGCGGCAGGCGGCTGCCCAGATAGAAGGTCGCGCAGGCTAGCGCGGGAAGCAGGGCCAGAAAGGTGAAGACAAGATGCGAGCGCATCTCGTGCCTGCGAACGTCCGGGGTGCTTTGTGCGGGATCGCAGCCTGCCGAGAAGAGGTGGCGGAGCAAGCTCCCTCCTCTCGGGCGGTAGGCTAGTTTGTCGGATGCATCGGTCATAGTTACCGTTTGTATTGTTTTCCCCCGCCACTGCCCTTGTGGCAGTGGCGCGAAGATTGGGAGGAGCGCTATGCGCGCCATTGTCTCCATCGTCGCTCCACCGGGACAAGCC
>JAGLDW010000324.1 GCA_023145395.1 Lentisphaeria bacterium
ACCGGGACAAGCCCGGTGGCGGCGGCTAGAACTTGTCGTAGAAAGAGTCTTCGGTTGGCACTCCCTTTTCGTCAAGCACAGTCATGGTCGCCTCGATCATGGGCGGAGGACCGCAGAGGAAGAGCTGTCGTTTTCCGCTGTCGGAAAGATGATTGCGCACGGATTCGTGGATGAAGCCCGTGGCGCCGTCCCAGTCGCTGGAGTCTTCCGGCTCGGACAATGCATACACCACGTTCAGGTTGGGCATCTCGGTCTGCAGGCGTCGAAATTCGTCCAGGTACATGGCATCCGCCGCAGTGCGTGCGCCGAAATAGAGACTGCAGGTTCGCCCGGGGGTGGTTTCGCCAAGATGGCGGAGAATGGAGCGCATGGGCGCCATGCCGCAACCGCCGCCCACGCAGACCAGCTCGGTCTCGGTACTTTCGTCCATGATAAATTCGCCGTAGGGACCGGTGAAGGTGACCGGATCTCCCGGCTGGATCGAGTGGAGATAGGTGGAGCCGAGGCCGCTCGGGATCAACCGCACGAGTAGCTCGACCTCCCGCTTCCGGCTGGGAGGCGAGGCGATGGAGTAGGCGCGAAACGTGGTTTCGCCAGTGCCGGGGACAAAGATCTGGATGTACTGGCCTGGGCGGAACTCGATTTCCGCATCCCCGCCGAGCGCAAGCACGATCTCCCGCGTGTCGAGGGTGATCAATTGGGCGCGTGCCACGGTCGCCTGAAACTCCTGGACATGGAGGAACTCCTCTTTGACCCGGATGGCGATGTCCTGCTTGATCTTGATCTGGCAGGCGAGCCGGGTGCCATCCGCCTGCTCGTCGGAGGCGAGGAAGGGGAGTTCCGTGGGCAACACAGGGCCGCCCCCTTCAAGCACGCGGACCTTGCAGTACCCGCAGGTGCCTTGCCCCCCACACGCGGAGGGAATGAAGATTTTCTGGTCGTAGAGGGCGTCCAGAAGTTTTCCCCCGCCTTGGATCGTGAAGGGCTCCTCCTCGTTGACCCGGATCGTGCAAGGACCGTAGTTGCAGAGGAAGCGATCCGCAATCAGCAAGACCAGCGCAAGCGTGCCGCCGATTGCTGAAAGTGTTAGCATTGCCTCGAAATGAATCATCCGTGGTTCCTACATTTTCACCATGTCGGCGAAGCCCATGAAGGCCATGGCCATCAAGCCGGTGACGATGACGGTGATTCCGAGCCCGCGCAGGGGCCGGGGGATATCGGCATCCGCCATGCGCTGGCGCAGGCCCGCCATCAGGCAAATGGCCAGCAACCAGCCGAGACCGGACCCAAGGCCGTAGACGGCCGTCTTGCCGAAGCCGAACTTCAGGTCGGGGTTCAACATGTTGATGCTTACGCCTAGGATGGCGCAGTTGACGGTGATCAGAGGCAGATAGATGCCTAGATTGTAGTGCAGAACGGGGCTGAATCGCTCTAGAATCATCTCCACCAACTGCACGAAGCCGGCAATCACCATGATGAACACCAGATAGCTTAGATAGGTGAGGTCGGCGGCGCACAGAGGGGCGTCCGCCACCAGCACGCCGTGATAGATCGCATAGTTGAGCATGGCGGTGGAGAATGTGACGAAGGTCACCGCCACGCCCATGCCAAAGGCGGTCTTCATATGCCGGGAGATGGCGATGAAGGAGCACATCCCCAAGAATTCGGTCAAGAGAATATTGTTGGTGATGATGGCGGCCAGGAAGACCACTGCCATCGAACTGAATTCTGGAGAAAGTGTGTCCATGAAGGTTCCAGGTTAGCGGGCGCCTGCCTCGGGGTGTTCGTTCACGTCCTCTTCGGGCCAGATGGCACGCACGATCCAAACCACCACGCCCATGGTGAGGAAGGCGCCGGGACTGGCCTGTAGCAGAAGTGCGGGTTTGGCGCAGGCGGGCAGGACGCGAAAGGCAAGATCGGTGCCGTCGGCGTGGTTGACCAGGGTGATCATGCCGCTGCCCAATGGCTCGCGCACGAGAGAGATGATCAGCAGGACGACGGCGTATCCCGCAGCGTTGCCCAGGCCATCGAAGAAGGCGCGCACGGGGCTATTGCGTAGGGCGAACCCTTCGCAACGGCCGAGGATAATGCAGTTGGTGATGATCAGTCCCACATAGGGGCCCAGCAGGCGACTGGTCTCAAAGTGGAACGCCTGAAGGTACAGATCCACCACGATCACCAGGGTGGAGATGATCAGCATCTCGGCGATGAGACGCACCCGGTGGGGGATGGCGTTGCGCAGCAGCGAGATGGCCAGGCAGCTGAAGGAGGCCACAAACAGCAGCGAGATGCTCATCACGATTGTGGTGCTCACCAGATTCGTGATGGCCAGCGCGGAGCAGATGCCGAGCGCCTGGCGCAGAATGGGATTGTTCTTGCCCATCCCTTTTTGGACAGGCTCAATCATGTTTTCACGGCAACTGCCTGAGCGGCAAGGCATAGTGACGTTCCTTTTGGGAATCGAGGATCGGCTTAAGCCGATGATTCACAAGAAGCGATACTATGCCACCTCTCACACCATTCGGAAAGCACCCATTTCACTCGCTCGTCGGGAAACTAACTGCCGCTGGGGGAGCGGGAGACTGGCAATTTCCCTGGCACCGTTCCCCGCGCAGTCAGACTGGCTCCTCTTTGTGCTCACCGGCGCAGATGGGCAGGACATACTCCACGGAGCAGATGACGATTTCGCCATCGTCGGGCAATCCTGTGTGGGCCTCGCTGGCGATGGTGGAGACGATTTCCTCGGTCCGATCTGCCGCGCAGATGATTTCGAGTCTCGTCGTGACAGGAAAACCGAATGCGCGCCGTCGCTGTGGGGCACCGCCGACATGGTGATGAGCGCCTCGTCCAATATCGCGCACCTCGCTGACGGTGGCGCCGGGGAAGTCCTCGATCCTGTGCAGGGCGAAGATCACGTCGTCAAGCATGTTTGGCTTTAGAAAAGCGATGATTCGTTTCATGATGTGCATCCTCCGTTGTTAGGCCTGTGCTTCGCGTCGTTCCCGCCAGCCTTCAATCAATCCGTACACGGCCGGGATCACAAAAAGCGTCAGCAGTGTGGACGTTGTGAGCCCGAAGACAACGACCGTGGCCAGCGGTCGCTGCACATCCGATCCGATTCCCCGCGCCAGAAGCAGGGGCAGCAGGCCGAGCACAGTCGTGACGGCTGTCATGAGCACTGGCCGGAGGCGCAGCAGGGAGCCTTCCAAGACGGCCTCGCCCACCGACTTCCCCCGCTCGCGCAGATCGTTGAAATAGGTGACGAGCACGATGCCGTTCTGGACGGCGATGCCGAAGAGCGCGATGAAGCCGACCGACGCCGGCACGGACAAATACTGTCCGGTCACCAGCAATCCGACCACCCCGCCCACTAGGGCCAGGGGCACGTTGACCACGATGATCATCGCGTGCCGCAGACTGCTGAACGACATCCACAGCAACACGAAAACTCCTGCGATGACGATGGGCACAATGATGGACAGTCGGCGCATGGCGCGCTGCTGGTTCTCGAACTGCCCGCCATACTCGACCGTGTAGCCGGGAGGCAGTTCCACCTTCTCCGCGATGCGCTCCTGGATGTCCGCCACGACTCCGCCCAGATCCCGGCCGCGCACGTTGCCTTGCACAATCCAGCGTCGCTGATTCTTCTCGCGATTGATCTGGATGGGGCCAATCACCTGTCGAACCTCGGCCAACTGGGATATGGGAATGGTGCCGCCTGTCTCGGTCTCCACCAGGATGTTGCGGATGGCTTCCGGGTCGGAACGATACGACTCCTGATATCGGAGGTGGATGCCGAACCGGCGGGTGAACAGATAGATCTGGTCGATCACTTCGCCGCCCACCGCAAGCTCGACCATTTCGAGGACCCGGCTGACACTCACGCCGTAGCGGGCGCAGGCTTCGCGATCGGCGATCACTTGGACCTGCGGTTGCCCAAAACTCTGCTCGACGGAGAGATCCACCAAGCCCGGGATGTTGTCGATCGCATTGCGGATCTCGGTCGATTTCACCCGCAGGACCTCGAGATCCTCCCCGTAGAGTTTGATGGCAAGCTGGGCCTTGATCCCGGAGAGCAACTCGTCGAACGCATTCTGGATGGGCTGGGTGAAGTTGAGTTGCACGCCGGGGAACGGCTTGAGCGCAGTCTCCAGCGCGACGATGAGCTCCTGTTTGTCCTTGAAGCTGTCCCATGTATCCAACGGCTTCAGCTCGATGTGGATCTCGGCGTAGTTCACCGGATGAGGATGGCTACCGGCTTCAGGGCGACCCACTCGCGAGATGACCTCGTCGACTTCGCCAAACTCCATGATCCGCCGCTCCATCTTCATCACCGTCTCGGTCCCCTTCTCAAGCGAGATCGAGGGTGCCATGCCGACACCGATGAGAATCGAGCCTTCCTCAAGCGTAGGGATGAACTCCGTGCCCAGATGCGGGACGATGAAGAGACTGGCGACAAAGGCAGTGACCGCCACCAGCATCACCAAGCCTTTGACTCGCAGCGCCGTCCGGAGCAACGGGTGATACACGGCCTTGAGGCAGCGCACCAGGAACAGCTCGCGATGAACACTCTGACGCACCAGGAACAACGACAGCACCGGTGCGACGACGATGGCCGTGAACATCGACCCAAGAAGCGCAAAGGTGATCGTGAACGCCATGGGCGAGAACATCTTTCCCTCCACGCCCTCAAGCGTGAAAATGGGTAGAAACACGCAGACAATGATGCCGATGGAGAAGACGATGGGGCGACTCACTTCCCGGGCTGCGTCGTAGATCACCAGCGCCTTGTTCTCGCCTTCGCTGTGAGGCTCTCCCAAGTGCCGGTAGATGTTCTCCACCATCACGATGGCGCCGTCTCCCAGCATCCCGATGGCGATGGCGATGCCGCCCAGGGACATCAGGTTGGCCGAGATTCCCTGCCAGCCCATGCCCAGCACGGCCACCAGCGCGCAGATCGGCAGCGATATGGCCACGATGAACGCCGTGCGCCAGTTCCCCAGAAAAATCAGCAATGTGACCAGGACTAGGATGCCTCCCTGAAGCAATGCCCGTTTCACCGTCCCCGTGGCTTGGTGAACCAGTTCGGCCTGCTCGTAGTAGGCCACCATCTCCACGCCATCCGGCAGGCTGGCCTGCACCTGCTCGACTTTCTCGTGAAGCCGCTCGATCACCTCGGAGGTATTCTCGCCAAACAGTTTCAGAACCATGCCCGAAACCACTTCGCGCTCTCCGTTGCGGGTGACGACGCCACGGCGGATCTCGTTGCCGTAGTCGATATCGGCGACATCCGACAGCAGGATGGGCGTGCCGGACCGGACCTTGATCGGGATGGAGCGAATATCCTCCAGGCTTTCCACCATGCCGATGCCGCGCACAAGGTGTTCCTCGCTGCCCAGCACCAGGAACTGACCACCCACGTTGCGATTGTTCTCGTTGACCGATTCGACCAGGCTCTCAAGCGTCAGGTCATACTTCCGCAGCTTGTCGGGGTTGACCCGGATCTGGTATTGGAGAACGTGCCCGCCGATGGACAGAATCTCGGTCACTCCGGGGACGGTCTGCAGCTTGAACTTCACCACCCAGTCGTTGAGTTCGCGCAGCCAGGTGTCCACTGGTTTGCCTTCGGTGTCGACCTTGTCCGGATCCGCAGTCAGATAGTAGATGAAGATTTGCCCCAGCCCCGTCGAAATGGGTCCCAAGGCGGGTGGCTCGTCCATTTCGGGCAGCTCGGCGGCCGCGCCAGCCAGGCGTTCCGCCACCAATTGCCGGGCAAAATAGATGTCCACGTTGTCCTTGAAATACACATACACCACCGCCATGCCGAAGGCGGAGGTCGACTTGATCTGCGTCACCCCCGGAAGCCCGTTCATGGCCGACTCGATCGGGTAGGTGACAAGGCGTTCGATTTCCTCCGGCGCCATACCGTGCCCTTCGGCGAACACAGGCACCATGATGGGCGAAATGTCCGGGAACGCGTCCACTGGCATCCGCTGATACTGATATACGCCTGCGCCGATTAGCAGGGCGACCGCCAGGACGACGAGCCCGGGCAGGCGCAGGGAAGATTCAATTATTCTGTCAATCATTTCTGAACTCCCTTCTGCGATTAGTGTCCGTGTCCGGCATGTGAGTCGAGACTGCTGGTGACCAGCTTCGCCTTCAGTTCATAGGCGCCTTCGACCACGAACGGCGTACCCGGTGCAAGACCGGCTGTGATCTCGATGCGCTCGCGGTCCGAGCGGCCCGTCCGGACGGGAACCGGCTCGAACACCTTTCCCTCCGGCACGAAGACGACCTGCTTGCCCTCCACCGTCTGCACGGCGTTCTTGGGCACGACGACCGGGAGCCTTTCCGCTGAAATGCCGAGGCGCCCGACGACAAATACGCCCGGACGCCAGTTGCCTCCGTCGTTCTCGAGCACCAGCCGTGCGATGGCCGTCCGCGTCTCGGTATCGACGACTGGCGAAAGCATCGCGATCCGCCCCCGAGCCTCGTGGCCGGAATGCTCCGCTCGAACAACTACTTCCGCACCGACATGAACGGCGTGGAGATCCTTCAGATGCACGGTCAAGTTGATCCACACGGTGCCCATGTCCGCGATGGTGAAGACATCCGCATCGTCCCCGACTCTCTCTCCGCGCACGATGTGTTTTTCGACGATGATCCCCGAAGCGGGCGCCCGGACCTCGTATCGGGCGAACTGGTTTCCGAAGTAGTGTTCCTGCTCGTCCGCGCTCGCGCCGGTTTTGCAGTCTGTGCAGTTTGGTTCCGCACATTTATCCTCGGGCAGAACCAGTTCGTCGAGGGTGTGGATTTCCTTTTCTTCAATCCCCATAAGCCGCAGGCGCTGCTCCGAGGTCCTGCCCTCGAACTTGGCGGCCCGTAGCTCGGACGTTGTCTCGGCTAGCTCGCGCTTGATCTCGAAGGCGATGCTGTCTCGGCTGGCCAGATACTCCGCCGTCGCCTTCTCATATTCCGTCTTTGCGGTGAGGTAGTCCTGCTCGCTCGCGATCGCCTTCGCATGCAACCCCTTCTCGCGCTCGAACGTCTGTCGGGCGGAAAGCGTTTGCGCGTAGGCGCCGATGAGTGTCTTCAGATTCTCGCCAGCCTCTGCGGCTTTGAATGTGCGCAGATCCTCCAGCGAGGGTTCGCCATCGAGAAATGCCAGCAACCGCAGGGTGTTGTCGTGCACGGCCTGGGCGCGGGGAACGAGGATGTTGCAGCAAAGGATTTCGTTTATCTTCGTCAGATAGTCGAGTTTGGCCTCGCCTAGATCACTGCTGTCGAGCACAGCCAGAACGTCCCCAATCTTCACGTGGTCGCCAACCGTCGCCCGGACCTCGCGGACAATGCCCCCGACCAGCGGCACGACATGCGCCACCCGATCCTCATTGAGCGACACTTCGCCAGGTATGCTGATCTCACTCTTCAAGTCTCCGGGACCCGCCTTGGCGATCACCAGCCCGGCGTGCCGACGTTCCTCCGCGGACAGAGTGAGTCCCTCCTCCGCGTGGTCGTCGGGCTCCTCGGCAACATCGCCATGGTCATGCCCAGCATGCTCGTCCGGCTTTTCATGGTCGTCGTGGTCGTCGTGATCGTCGTGATCCGCATGCTCGGCATCTTCGTCGTGGTCGTCGTGCCCGTCGTGGTCTGCATGCTCATCATGATCGTCCTTCTTGTCGGCCTTTTCGTGGTCGTCGTGATCGTCATGTTCGTCACGCTTGGCACGCTTGCCATGATCCTCCTCTTCATCGGCATGGTCATGCCCTTCGTGATCATCGTGCGCTGCCGCTGTCCGTGGTTTGGGGGCGACGGCTTTATCCTTGTGATCCGTGTCCTGCGCTCGGCTCACCGTCACCAGCACACCGGCGACAATGAACAGTGCAACCACAGCGCCCAGTCCGGCGCTTCGTGCGTTCTTGGTCCAAAATAAGTTCTTCATGTCGTTTCCTTTTTCCTAGTCTGAGTCCCGCGTTTACGCGGCAGTGGGTGCGACGCTTTAGCGAGCGGTCCATCACTTCCTTCGAGGTGTCTTTTCCAAACTTCCGCCGACCAGGCGCTCGACCAGCACAGTCGTCTGCCGCAAAGCAGAGAGTGCCTCCAAGCCCTGTATTTCGGCATCAAAGAGAGTCTGCTGGGCGTCCAGCACCTCCAGATAGGGAAGCTTTCCGCTTCGGTAGGCCTGCTGCGCGGCCTCGAAGGCCTTGCGAGCGCCGGGGAGCACTTCGTCCTCGATCGCCTTTGCCTCCTCCACCGTTGCCTGCAGCTCCTGCCACTGCCCGGCAAGCTCGGCCCGCAGCGAAATCTCGGCAGCGCGCCGCGCCAGCCGCGCTTTGCGAACCTCCGCCAAGGCGGCGGCGATATTGCCCTGATTGCGGTCAAAGAGGGGCAGAGGCAGGGAAATGGCGAACTGCGCGAAATCGCCTCCGCTCTTTCGTTCGTGAGTGATCCCCGCAGACAGGGTCACGTCTGGGATGCGCGCTGCCCGTTCCTGGGCCACGATCGCACGAGCGACTTGCTCCTCGGCCTCCCAGCGCGCCAGGTCGGGATTCTTGCTGAGAGCTGCCTCGAGAGTCGGAAGATCGGGCAGTTGCGGAGCTTGGCGAAGATTCTCGTCAGCGTGCAGAGTCGCGGCTTCGGCTGGCGCGGCATTCCACAATGCGGCCAACGCGATTCTGGCCGTTGCCAGACTTCGCTCCGCCCGGCGCAGTTCGATACGCTGACCCGTCAGCTCCACTTCCGCCTTCGTCAGTTCCAGCGGCGACACTTTTCCGGACTGGACACGCTCGGCCGCCGTGTCCCGGACCTTGCGTCCAAGTTCGTGGGATGCAGTCAGCATGCGCACACGCTCCTGAGCGGTCAGGAGGTCGATGAAGCGCGCCTTGACCTCGGCTGCAAGATCCAGGCGTTCGGCATCGAGATCCCACCGAGAAAGATCCGTCTCAAGCGAAGCGGCATGGCGGCGCCGCGCGCGTTTGCCTCCCAGTTCGATGGGCACGGCGGCGCGCACAGCGTACACCGATCCGTCCAGACCGTGTGCCTCGCTGCTCAAGGGAATATCCTCCACCTCACCCTCGATCTCCGGGTTGGGCAGAAATCCCGCTTGGCGTGTACGTGCAATGGCCGCCTCGACTGCCGCTGCGCCAGCTTCGATCCGCGGATTCCGCGACAACGACCATTCCACGGCTCTCGCCATGGTCACGGTCTTCACCGCACCGGGAGGGGATGGGGATGCCGCCAGCGCACTGTGAAGAAGCACGCTGACCAGACAGAGGCACAAAAGGTTCCGGGAGAAAGTGGTTTCAAACATCAATGATCTTCCTTGATTCTGAGTTGCGCGACAACAGCGCCACAGACGATGTGCGCAAGGCGCCAGCACATCGACCAACGGGAAAAATGCTCAGAACCAGGAAAATCAGACCACCAGGACGATGGTCCGCAGATGAGAAAGGTGGGATACGGGAAGGGAGTCACGAGACGCGAGACGCATGCCTTGATCCGTCCGGAGCATCGGCCCCCAAGAGGAGAGCGACCTTGCCCCGATTGCGACGCGAACCTGTCTGTTCTTGCCAAACGAACGACTGTCCGAACTGACTGCAATATGGAGATCCAGATCGCTGTCGCAGCAGGCGGTGGCCTGAACAGTCGTTTCGTGCGACTCCCGCTTTTCGCAGGATCTTGCCGAAACGTCGGAGGAGCCGAGATCGCCGTATGCCGCTAGTCCAACAGCCGCATTGGCGTCGTCGTCCGGGCACAGCACATGCCCGCCGGACAGTCCCGCAAGCACGAAGGCAAGAAGAACCGCGCAACTGCACATTCTTGATGTTAGAGGGTTCACTGGCATGCCATCTTGACACCCCCTCCGTCCAAGAGTTCCGAAAACAAGACATAAATCGGGCGGAAATACCGACTCGCAGGCCCTAGTGGTTCGGCGCGGCCCGCGCCG
>JAGLDW010000325.1 GCA_023145395.1 Lentisphaeria bacterium
ACGATTCGTGAACGTCGATCGCGTACCGCGGGGTTCGCAGGGCACAACTCGCGGGTATGCTCGCCCTCCAGAAAGACCGTGGTTTGCGCAGTTCGCAAGCCAATCGCGGGGGACTCGGTATGTCAAGCTGAGTGGTCGGATTAGGCCGCATCCGTGCTTTTCCTCCGTCTGTGGTAGCTCTCGTCATAGGGCACTTGGTCGATCCACATTCGCCACAGGATCTTCACCCACCTCAATGCGACGGCGCGGAGCACCTCATGGTGGTCCTTCCCCTCCGAGCGCTTGCGCTTGTAGAAGTCGGTGGCCCAGCATCCGGAGACGCTGAAGGTGGTGGTGAACGCGAGGTCGGTCAGTGCTTGCAGCACGTGGGTGTCGCACGCCTTCCTGCGCCTGACCGACCGGCTCTTCCCGGAGGCGTACGTCACGGGGGCCACGCCCCAGCGCGCCGCGAGCTGACGCCAGTGCGGTGCGTCTTCCCTTCGGTCCCCGAACGCCGAACAGATCATTGACAGCGTCGCGACCCCCTTGACGGGGAGACTGTGGAACACCGCGAAGTTCGAGTGCGAGGCAAAGGCCTCGGCCAGACGTCCATCAAGCACGAGAAGCCTGTCGATGTGCATGTTCAACTGCAACAGGATGGTCTCGGTCTCGAAGCGGAGACTCTCCTTCCTTCCGTCGGGAATGAACATCGGCGCCGTTGTCCGGACGCCCGTCAGCTTCTCCCGCGTGGCGGCACTGAGTCTATGGCTGGCCATGAAACCGTTGAGTGCGTTTCCATGGGCTTCGACGAGATCCTCGTGCAGAGGCCAGCGTTCGAGAAGATCACGCTGCCACTTGCGGTTGAAGTCGCCGCACAGGTGCGAAACGTCGGGACACCACTCGGCGATGATTGTCCTCAGCCTCTGCATCAGAGCGGTTTTCTGCGTCATTAGACGCATCCGAAGGCGAGCAAGCGAACGCAGATGCAGCGTTTCGTCGGACTGCGAGTGCATGGGCTTGAAGCGAACCAGATTGCCGCGCAGCAGATCGGCAATGGTCTGTGCGTCGATGCGGTCATCCTTGCCGCCAGCGGGGCGATAGATGTCGCGGGCGCGCTCGGTGCTTTTCGGGTTGATACCGTAGACTGTGTACCCAGTGGACAGCAACCAGGCTAGCAGTGCCCCGTCGTGCTGTTCGAGCGCCACATGAACCCGCTCGCGGTCCGGCTCGATCTCGTCCGTGAGCGCGGTGATCTCGTTCAGCGCCTCGACGGCGTGTCTCACCGTGCGGATGAAAAGCACCTCGCCCTTTTCATTCTGCACGCACACGTCATGCTTGTCCCTCGCCCAATCGAAACCTACAATAACCATGGTGCTTGTCCTTTCTTTCTTGACGGCTGCGGCTGGCACGCTAGGATTGTACCATTTTCGCCGTTCTGGGCGGCCCCGGGGCCAAAGATAGTGGCGAGGGGTTGGGCGGGCAACCCGGCGTTCGGAACGCCGGGCGACCCGGCCCGCCGAGACGGTCAGTTGTTGTCGATGCGCCCTTTCATGCGGTAGCTCTCCCCCTCGATGACGATGGTCTCGCAGTGGTGCACCACGCGGTCGAGGACTGCGGAGGTCAGCGTGGCGTCGTTCGCGAAGGTCACGGCCCATTCCTTGTAGGCGCGGTTGGTGGTGATGACGGTTGATGCTTTCTCGTAGCGCTCTCCGAGGACCTGGAAGAGCAGCTCGGCGCCGACGCGGTCGACGGGCAGATAGCCGAGCTCGTCGATGACGAGCAACTCGGGTCGCGTGTAGCGTCTCAGAACTCTCTGGAAGGTGTGCTGTCCACGCTGGGCGGCGAGGGTGTTGATGATGTCGACGGCGGATGTGAACAGCACGCTTGAGCCGCGCTCGCATGCCTGTCTGGCGAGTGCTGCGGCGATGTGGGTCTTGCCGAGTCCGACGGTCCCGATGAGCACGACGTTGGCCTTCTGTCTCATGAAGGAGAAGGTGAACAGATGGCGGACCTGCTCGCGGTTTATGGCCTTGGGCCAGGTCCAGTCGAAGGACTCGATGTCGCGGGCCATGGGCAGCTTCGCAGCACTCAGACGCCGCTCGACGGAGCGCGCTTGGCGCGCTTCGGCCTCTCCTGATAACAGCCTTGAAAGCAGCTCGTGGTGTGAGCGGTTCTTGCGGGCCGCCTCGGCGATCTCGTGCTCGTGGTTCTCGAGCACCCAGCCAAGCTTGAGCTCTCCGATGACTTCCTTGAGGGGGTCTTTCACAGTTCGTTCTCCTTGTTTCCGGTTCCCTTGTCATAGATGCCGAGGTCGGGTTTCGGCACCTCGAGGTAGAGCAGGTCGCTTCGTCTGGTGACGTGGAGCGCGCCAGGCTCGGGGAGGGCTCTTCCGCGGGCCTCGATGATGTTGAGCACATATTCGCTGGAGAACGCGCCGTGCTCCAGCGAGTCCATGAGCACTCTGGCGACCTCGTCGCGGCCGTTAGCCTCGGCGAGGGCGTTGATGCGCCGCACATGACCCCGCCAGTCGGGCCGCTTCTCCTGGAGGGCCGTCAGGTAGCGCTCCGCATCGGGCCCGAGGGCGAGGAAGCGCTCGAGCAGTCTGCGATCTCGCGTGTGGCGCATGCGCAGCACAAGCTCGCGTTCGTGGCCGGGATCGAGCACGTCCTGGCGGCGTCCGTAGCTGCGCGGATGATCGGCGATCAACGTCCCGTCGGGGGTGCGCACAACGACGCGATCGGCAGTCCGCACCAGGACCAGACGGTGGGAGGCGTACTTGGATGGCACGCTGTAGCGGTTCGTGTCGAGCGCGATCCGGAAGCGGTTGTTCGCCATGACCGGCTGCGTGACGGCGCAGTCGTGGGCTCCGGCGGGCAGAGGCGACAGGGCGTCCCTCTCGACTTCGGCGAACAGATCGGTGGGGCGTCGGCCAGTCGTGCCGTGGACGCGGGCGTTGGCCACCGTGTCGAGCCACTCCGACACGGCCGGCGCCATGACGGCGGGGG
>JAGLDW010000326.1 GCA_023145395.1 Lentisphaeria bacterium
GCACCCGGAAGGCAAGCGCAAAGCCGCCCTGTTTCAGCCAATTCAGCCACCAGTTCGCCCAGTGGTGCGGGACGGCCCGGACCGCAAGACTCTCGGCGCGGGCCGCGCCGAACCACAATCTGCGAACTCCGCACACATCAACGCGGAAAATACCGATAGCTGGTGGGAGGCTTGCCGGTCACAAGAAAATAGATCAATCCCGCAATCATGAAGACCATTGCGCCGAGAATCTCCCCTCCGATCACACCAAACATGAAGGGTTTAAGCCGTTGCACCATGGCGTGTCCTCCAAAGCGGACAGTCAGTTTCTTGACGATGCTTCCAAGTAGGAAAGAGTAGGAGAACACCACCATAGGCCACGTCATCCAGACAAGAAACAGCACGGGATGCAACGGCCAGCGGGGCAGACGCAGACGCAGAAAGCTGAAAGCGAGCACAGCAGCAAAACCAAAACCCGCCGCCCACCAGAAATTGGGTTTGGCATGAATCCCGGTCAATTTCTTGTGCCAGGGCAACCTCTCCGCGTCTGCCAGGAGACCGGTCTCCTTCAACTGCAGCACCTCTGGCTCAATGGTCCGGAACACCATCTTCGGCAGGAACGTGTAGGACCAGCGGCATTGGGCGGGCGTGCCATGGTCGTAGGTGGCCACCAGCGCAATGACCACGGCCAGGATCACACCCGCCACGTACACCCCCAGCGTCGTGTAGGACACCGCGTTGCGCGGCACCTTCAGCTTCTCGCACACTTTCAGACCATTGGCCAAATAGGGAAGAAACGCCTGGCTCTGATCGATGCTGAACATGAAGCAAACCATGACACTGCAGGCCAGCACGCTCGGATTCATCATGTAGCTCCCGAACATGGCCAGGAGAAACCCAAAGGGCTGCCAGCGTGGATGAATGAAGAACAGACCCGTCTCGGCGCTGATCCGCGACACGATCACGCACGACATGAGACCCAGGCCCACCACAAGCGTGGCGAAGGGCAATGGCAGGCCCACACGCACTACCAAGGCAATCAACGCCGCCCCCGTGACCAGCAGCAATCGCGTCACCCACACATTGGCCGTCTCAGGAGAGGGCCGTCGCCAACGCGTGAACGCATCCCGCAGCAGGCCCAGGTAGTAGTTGCGCCCCGTGTAGGCCAGCATGAGGGCGAAAGCGGTGTAGCTACCTCCGCGCTGCCAGCCCGACCAGCCCCCGATCCCGTAGTCCGTGGTCATGTTCACACCCATGGTGATGAATGGCAGCGCGAACACCACCCACAGAATCTGCGACAGACCCATGGTCAGCGAAATCTCCGTGCTGAGCAGGAACGCGAAGGCGATCACCAGGGGAAACACGTTCAAACGCAGCAAGGAAGATCCCCACTGCACCTTGGTGATGGAGGGAAACAGCTTGAGGAACGGGGTGAAGCGAAAATCGAGCGTCACGGGAATCAGGTAGTCGGGAAACCAGCGGTGCAGGCCATTGTTCAGGCGAATTGTCAGGATGAAACTCAGTCCGATCCAGAACGCTCGACTGCGCAGGATCGGAGGCAGGGAACTCCCCGAAGGCCGATCCAGAATCGAGGTCACAAACTGGGCGATCGGATAGGCTAGATGCTCATGCTCCGACCATTGTTTGTGCAGAATGAGCGCTAGGCATCCGTAGCAGAGCGCCCCCAAAAACACAATCGGCAACCACATCGCCAGCGGCCGCCGCCAAGCGCTCCACGGCACACGTTTGACCTTCCGCTGCAACCGCTCGCCCGCAGGCAGATTGCGATCGTCGGGGTCACCCAGGCCCGTCACAAAACCAGTGACCACCGTGTCGCCAGCCGAAGCGTCCACCAACGAGCCGTCCGGGTAGTACTCGATCAGTTTCTTGTCTTTCCACCCGGGATTGACCCGGTACCAGTGATGGGGCATCACCAGCACATGCGGGAAATGCTCCATCAGGCTTCGTCCAGGCACGCTGCAAGCGGTGCTGGTCAGCACGAAAATCACGGCAAGCTCGCCTGCGGAAAGAGCCCAACTGCGTTTCAGGCGGAATAGCAGACGGTTGAGAGTGAGCACGAGAAGCAGCAGACCACCCACAACCACAACCGGGATCAGGTGCCCGCTGTTCAGACGCTCCAGATCCAGGATCCAATCATTCACATATCCCCAGCCGGCAATGCCAAGAGCACAGGAAATTCCGATGGCGAAGGCGCGAAATGTCATCGTTCTATCGTGGCTCCATGACGGGGTGGATCTAGTCGGCGACATAACATGCTTGGCGGCTCGCAAATCTACCACCACTGGCCCGGAAGCCAACCCCAGGGGCGCATGTCAGTTCCGTGGGTATTTTGTCCTCACCGTCCAATCCGAATTCGAGGATGGCGGATCCTTGTCCCTCAAACGAGATTCAGAATGTGACCAGTGGTTCGGGACGGCTCGTCCCGTAAGAGTTCCATAGTGCGAAGACATCTCGGCGCGGGCCGCGCCGAACCACAAGGGCCTGCGCACTCAGAATGTGAGTTCCATCAAAAGCTATGGAAACGGGGAACCGGTTGACGAGAACGGCGACGAGAACGGATCACGAGGAGGAATCGATCCATCATCCCTCCGCTATCGTCGTCGCTATCGTCCACCAAAATGCCAGGAATACGAGGGAGAAGGCAGACCGGCAAGGACGTGTGTTTTGAGGGCAGAAATCGCGGACTGAGCCGTCCCGCGCCACTTGCCAACCACACAGTGAACCGCAGCTCGATCTTCCGGAGTGGCAATGCGAAAAACACCCACAAAACTGACGCACGCCCCAACCCCAGTCACCGCCTTGCATCGTGGGCGCACCGACGCGACATTGTATCCGTCGCCTTTGAGCACTGATCCCGCGTTCTCCTCCGTGTTCTGTTGACAGTTGAGGT
>JAGLDW010000327.1 GCA_023145395.1 Lentisphaeria bacterium
ACCGACGCGACATTGTATCCGTCGCCTTTGAGCACTGATCCCGCGTTCTCCTCCGTGTTCTGTTGACAGTTGAGGTGTGACCCCGTAGGGCCTCTGTTGCCAGTTGAGGTGTGACCCCGTAGGGCCCCGTAGGGCCCCAAACGTGTGTGAGTATGTGAGATTGTACATGCAAAGTCTGCGATCAACGCGAGCCATCTGTCTTGCGACGCTGGTCTACCCACACACCCACACACCCACCCACACATCTCTCATTGGGAAGCCAAGACACGTGAACGTCGAAGATTTCAGCTACCACCTGCCCGCGGAACAGATCGCCCAGCACCCCGCGCAACGCCGGGATGAATCGTGTCTGATGATGGTCGGCCGTGAGACCGGAAACTGCCACATCGGCACATTTGCGGACTTCGCAGCCCAGGTGAGACCCGAGGATTGCCTGGTGCTGAACGACACACGCGTCATCGCGGCGCGCCTGTTTGGCCGACGCGACCCCAGCGGAGGCCGTGTGGAGGCGTTCTTGCTGGAGGAGCGTGCCCCGGGACGCTGGCAATGCTTGCTCAAGCCTGGGCGCAGACTGAATGTCGGTGCCCGCGTACTCATCGACGGGGGGGGACTCTTCACCGTCGCGACACGGTTGGGTGATGGGACATTTGAAGTCCTCTTTGACACGGAGGACGTACTGACACTGCTCGAGCGGCAGGGACGCATTCCCCTGCCCCCCTACATCCGGCGCGATCCCACCACCGACGACCGGGAACGCTACCAGACCGTCTACGCGGACAAGGACGGCGCGGTCGCCGCCCCCACTGCGGGCCTGCATTTCACCCCCGAGATCCTCGCGAGCATCGAAGCCCAGGGGACTCGGATTGCGCGCGTCACCCTCCATGTCGGGCCCGGCACCTTCCAACCGGTCAAGGCCGAACGCATCGAGGACCACGTGATGCACGAGGAAGCCTTCGAGCTATCCGAGGAGACAGCCGACGTCGTCAACCAGACCCGGGCGGCAGGCGGGCGGGTCATCGCGGTCGGCACCACCTCCGTCCGGACCCTCGAGACCTGCGCAGATTCAAAGACTCGCACCGTCGCGCCAAGCCGTGGACGAACGCGCATCTTTCTGCATCCCCCAAAACAGCCGATCGTCACCGATGGCCTGCTCACCAATTTCCATCTCCCAAAGTCCACACTTCTCATGCTTGTCAGTTGTTTTGCGACCCGAGAACACATCCTTGCAGCCTACGAACTCGCCGTGCGCGAACGCCTCCGCTTCTACAGCTATGGCGATGCCATGCTGCTGCTACCAGAAGATTGAATGAACTGCCGAAACCAATGTCCCATGGAGGGCGTGTCGCCCCCGACCGCCGCCCAATGCGAACTGCGCAAGTCCTGGCGACCAGTCTACGGAGAGCACAGACGCTCCCCGACGTGGGCTGATTCTCACACAGGCCAGTGGCTTTGCGCCCAGGCGAGTGCTTCCTCCGCCGTGCTCACTTCTCCCTCGAGCCGCGCATCCTGCACAGCCTCCAGCACCCGCCCCATCTCGGGCCCAGGCGCGTAGCCGACTCCCATCAGGTCGCGACCAGTCAGCAGGGGCTTTTCGGCTGGTGGCCGACGCAGTTCCTCCTGCCAGTGGTCAAAGGAAAAGGCGAGATGGTCCAGCTTGCCATGGCTTCCGAGACAGTCGATGCGGTGCAGCTCCAAATGCAGCGGAAAAGACGGCTCCATGAGAAAGCGTCGGCGTTTTGCCTCGCGCATCTGGGTGATGTGACTAAACTTCATGTGCCGCGCCACCAAATCGCAGACGGCATCGATCTCCCGTCCGGAACGGCGCAGACGCCGCAGAATCCGCTCTGTCAGCATAGTCCCCTCCTGATCGTGACCGTGGAATCGGATGCGATCGGAGATGGTCATGGTCGCGGGTTTGCCCACGTCGTGCAGCACCACTGCCCAGGCTAGCGTCCCCCGGTGCGCGGGGGCACCGAAAAGGAGACGCGCGGACTCTCCCTCGCCCATCGTGCGGATCTCGTCGCCGCCAAGCGCTTCGGATTGTCGCACCGTGTCGTCGAGAAGGCCAAGCATGAGGTGAGTATGCGTCCACACATCGCCCTCGGGGTGGAATTGAGGGGGTTGTTCCACGCCATGCATCCGCCACACCTCGGGCAGCACCTGCGCAAGCAAACCGCTCTCGTCGAGTAGCTCGAATGCTCTCTGTGCGCTACCCTCGCTGAACATGCGCGTCAGCTCGTCTCCCACCCGTTCCCCGGACACCGAGACAACCAGCGGGGCAAGCTCGCGCATGGCCACCATCGTGTCCGCCTCGATCCGGAAGCCCGTGCGAGCGGCGAAGCGGACCGCGCGAAGCAGGCGAAGATGATCCTCGCGAAAGCGCTCCTCAGGTGCGCCCACGGTCCGAATCACGCCGTCCTGCAAATCTCTCTGTCCGCCGACAAAATCCAGCACCACACCCGCGTCGGGATCATACAACAGGGCGTTGATGGTGAAATCGCGCCGGAGCACATCCTCTCTGGCATCGGTAAAACGCACCGTGTCGGGCCGACGGCCATCCGAATAGTCGCCTTCCCCGCGAAACGTGGCCACCTCGTAGTCGCCGCGATCGGTCATCACGATCATCACGCCGAACGCCTTGCCCACGGCCACCGTGCGGGGGAAGAGTTCCTCGACCTCGTCGGGAGTCGCCGACGTGGCCACATCCCAGTCCTTGGGGATGCATCCCATGAGCAAGTCGCGCACGCAGCCGCCCACGAGATAGGCGTCGTGGTCCGCCTCGCGCAGGCGGTCGAGGATCGCGCACGCGCCAGCATCACACGAAAACTGTTGCTTTGACACCGGGTCAGTCATTCCAGCGGATCCCTCCGAGAGCATTACAGCTTGGCCATCGTGGCCTGAAAGCCCTCCGCCGAACGCTCGATGATCGCCTGATCGAGGCAGAACGTCAGCCGGAAGTAGCCCTCGTAGCCAAAACCAGCGCCGGGAACCGCCAGCACGCGGTTCTCCATCAGCCGGTCCACAAACACCTTGTCATCCATGCCGCCCGGCGCCTTCGGGAAGAAATAGAACGCGCCTCGGGGCATGCTGAACTCGATTCCGACATCCGCGAGCACTTTGGCCATGGCATCGCGTCGGGCGCGGTAGATGGAGATATCCACCTCGCTGCCCAGCGCTGCCAGCATCAGCTTCTGCCCTAGAGCGGGGGCGCTCACAAAACCGAGAACCCGGTTGGTCATGATCATGCCGCCCACAAGCTGCGCCACGTTCCCCATACCCGGATTTGCCGCGATGTAACCGACCCGCTCTCCCGCCAGCGCTAGGTTCTTGGAGAAGGATCCGATGACAATGCTGTATTCGTACAGAGGGAGAATTGGCTCGACCACCGTGTCGTCGTAGGTGAGGAACCGATAGGGCTCGTCCGAAACGAGGAAAACCGGCCGCCCATTCGCCCGCGTGTGCTTCTCCAGGATCGCCACCAGAGCCTGCAACTCCTCCTTGCTGTAGACACATCCCGTGGGATTGTTCGGGCTGTTCACAATCACCGCGCGTGTCTTTGGCGTGATCGCCGCATCGATCGCCTCGAGATCCAACTCGAACGTCAGCGGACGCGATTTGACGGGCCGCAGCACTCCCCCGTAGTTGCCCGCGTAGAAGCCGTACTCCACGAAGTAGGGCGCGGGGCAGACCACTTCATCACCGGGCTGCAGGACGGCCCGGAAGAACACGTTGATGCCACCGGCCGCGCCGCAGGTCACAATGACATGGTCACCAGTCAGGGGTGCCTGCTGCTCGACCGCGAGATGCGCGGCCAGGCCGGCACGCACCTCAGGATAGCCCCCATTGGGCATGTAGCCCAGCGCGAGCGGCTGGTCCAGGCCGTCGGCGCAGGCGTGCAGCGCCTTCGCCACACTCGGAGGCGGTGGGAGATCCGGATTGCCCAGGCTGAAGTCGAACACCCGGTCGGCGCCAAACTCCTTCTTCAACTCCATACCCGTCTCGAACATCTTGCGGATCCAGGACGAATTCTGCATCTGCCCAGCGATTTGATCGGACACAAGCTGCATGATGGTGCTCCTTGGAGTCAGTGCCGTTCTGTCAAAACTAACATACGTGTTCGGTGAACGATAGCGGGGGACGATGGGATAATTTCTACTCGTTATACGTTCTCGTAGCCGACATCGTCAACCGGTTCCCTGTTCTCTTAGCTTTCCATAAAACTTTTCACAGTCATCTGCGGGATGACTGTGAAAAGTTTTAAGAAAAGTGTGCACGCCGTTTCTCGAGAAACGGAATATAGCATCGCGGGACGGTCAGGACAGGATCAATTTGAGCGCGCCCGCCGCTGCGGCGATCTGCACCCACATAACATACTTCTTGTTGCTCAGCCGCTTCACGATCAGGATGCCGACCACCGCCCCCAGCAAAATGCAGGGAATCACCTTCAGATCGAACATCAGACTATCACGGGTGATCAGATTCAGCTTTGCGCTGAAGGGCACTTTGAACACATTGAGCACGATGAAGAACCAGCTGCTTGTGCCGATAAACCGGTTTTTCGGCAGCTTCATGGACAACAGATACACGGCCATCACCGGACCGGCCGCGTTCGCCATCATCGTCATGACCCCGGCCGTCAGCCCCATCACCACGGCAAAGCCGATCCCTGTGGGAATGCGCTCCTCGGGGATCACTCCCCGGTCCCGCAGCATGGTCACGACGATCAATCCCAAAATGATCGAACCCATGAAGAACGTGAGTTGCTCGTTGGTCACAACACGCAGCAGGAAAAAGCCGCCCACCACTCCCGTCATGGCGATGGGAAGCATGCGGACCAGAATCTTCCAATCCGCATGCCGATGGTAGTAGGACACGGCCAGGATGTCCCCGCAGATCAGCAACGGCAGCATGACGCCGGTGGACGCTCTCGCCCCGAACACCATGACCATGATCGGGATGGCGATCATGCTCAGGCCCGCCACACCCATTTTGGTCGTGCCCAGGAGCAAGGCGGCACAGACCACCCAGCCCCAGTTCGCAGCCGTCAATTCGAACATCAAGACACCCCGTGTTGGAGAAGTACGTGAAGAGGGTCACAAACGCAACCGGTTTTCCACATGTGCGCGCTAGCAGTTTAGGAGTTCAGTGAGCACCAAGTTCGCGCTTTGCCCTCGCCACAACGGCCTTGGCAGCGGCAAGCTGGTCTTCCCGCCCGTCTGGCTTGCGGTGAGCGGCCACAAGCTCTTTGACCTTCGCCAGCGCCTTGTCCTTGACTGCCTGATCCTCCTCGGGCGTCCAGCCGTTGCGACCGTAGAACTCGGGCATCCAGGATTCCTGCCGCAAGTGGCTGATCGTGTGGTCTTCCTCCATGTAGTTGCTGTCGAGTCCAAAGCCAACGGCTTCGATGCTTTCAAGGCCCAGGCTGGCCTCGTCCATGGGACGATGCTCGAAAAATCGCAGACTGTCGGTCAACTCGCGTTCGATCAGAAACTGCACCGGACTGATGGTCAGCCCCGAATCGAGATGTCCGAGGCCAATTTCCGGATGGTGGCCAGTGAACGCAGCCACGGTCATGGCGGCCTGCGCTTTCTCCAGCGCGGCGAACATGCCGGTGCGAGAGGCAGGGGTCCATTCGCCGATGGACGGGCTCACCGCGATACCGGTCCAGGCGCGCAGGAATTCCGCGCTGGCGAGACGGCAACGCAACGCATCGTGGGCGCCGAAGGACACTTGCCCACCATGCATGTCCATGGTGCCGCTGACGATCAGGCCCGTGAGAGGAACTCCCGGCTCGATGGCGCGTGCCGCCATCCACAGCGCCAGGAACTCGGCCGCGATAATCACCGATGCGCCACCAGTGGTCACTGGCATGTTCACGCCGCTGACAGGCATGGCCGCCAATTTGGCCGGATAGCGGCCGCCGCGGATCATGTGAACGAACCGCTCGGCCACGGTCTTGTCGAGTTTCATGGGTGAATTCGGGCAGATATTGGCCATCCAGTGCCAGTATGGATCGTCGATCCCGAAAATCTCCTCGATTTCAAGCAGATAGTCGATCTGACGCACATCATGCACGTAGACACCGCGCGGTCGGTGGGAGTACTCGAGCTGACACAGCGCCGCCTCGAGCGGTTCGACGTCGGACGGCACTTCGGTGAGATTCAGCGAGTGTCCGCTACCGTCCTCCGGATGGAGCATGTCGCCGAAACGGATCAGTTGAATGTAGTCTTCGCGATTGCCCTTGCGCTTCTCCTGCTTCTCGTCGTCGTAGTAGAACGTGGCGAGCTGGTGGAACAGATGCGGCGGATACGGGGCGCGGAGATCCGGCGTCTTCTCATACGGCACCCAGCCGGACAGGACCGTTTTCGCGTTCTCGCCCATGGCGGCGATCTTCGCCGCCCATTCCTGTTTGTCCTCCCCCTGCACACCAGCGACAAAGGTCTCCGTCATGGACTGGGGGAAGCGAACGGTGTGTTCGTCGAAATCCACTTTGGCGCCCGCGCTCTTCAGAGCCTGCAGAATCTCGCGGTTGTCGATGTTGAAACCGACACGCTCCAGCACCCGCAGCACCCCCTGCCGCAACACATCCACGTCTTGCTCGCGCAGTATCTGGAACATCGGGTTCTCCTTTGTCTTCCTCACGAGTGGTGATGTCAATCCTCGGCGGATTCCCTCTTCTTCAACCTGCGATAGGATCCCCCATTGATCACATTCTTGTAGCCGAGCGCCTCCAGCGTTCTTTTTGCCACCCCGGACCGCTGGCCACTGAGACAGTACACGATGATCCGGTCTTCCTTGTTCTGCACATGATCCCCGATTTCCTCTTCGATCTTATCGTAGGGTATGTTGATCGCATTCTTCAGATATCCCCTTCGGAACTCCCTTCGCGTCCGGACATCGATCACCTTGTCCCCATCGACAATCTTGAGATCCTTGGCGCCACCGCCCCCTCTTGCGCCAAGAATGAGAACGCCTACCAGACAGATGAATATGACGACTATTTTGCTCATTGCTTCACTCTCTCCACTGCTTTTCCGCGGCGGCAAGCGCCTGGTCGATGAGCCCGAGCATCTCATCCACCTGCTGGCGGGTGATGATCAGTGACGGGGCAAGGACGAGGATGTTGCCGTTGTTGCGCAGGATCATGCCATTCTGCCAGCACCAGTCCCGGATCCAGGTGCCGACTGCGGGGTCCGCCTGAAGGGTGACCGCCAAGAGCAGACCAACACCACTGATTTCGCCGATGAGAGAATGCCGCTTCTGCATGGCGTCCAACTGCTGGCGGCAGTACTCTCCCATCAGGCGGGCGTTTTCGACCAGGCCATCGCGCTCGAGGATCCCAATGTTGGCCAAGGTCGCCGCGCAGGCGACAGTGTGGCCGCCGTAGGTGCTTCCGGAGCGCAGTTCGTGCCCGGGCCCCGCCTGGAACACGGACGCCACCTTGGGCGTGGCGATGGTCACGCCGAGGGGGATGAATCCCCCCGTCAGTCCCTTGCCCAGCGTCATGATGTCCGGCACGACCTTCTCGTGTTCGCAGAAGAACCACTTGCCGGTCTTGCCGCATCCGCTCTGCACCTCGTCGAAAATCAGCAGAATGCTGTGCCTATCGCACAGTTCCCGCACGTCTTGCATGTATCCCTCCGGAGGCAGAGGGTAACCGGTGTTCGACCCGGGCAACGGGTCCATGATGAAACCGGCGATGCTCTCGGCGCCCTCCTGCTCGATAAGCTCTTCGATCTCCCCGATCAGCTCTGCTGCGTACGCCTTGGAGGAGACCCCTTCGGGTCGGTCGCGATCCCGCGCCGCCCGGACGAACAGCGCGCCCGGCATCAGGGGCTCGAAGTACTCGCGAAACCATTTTAGGCCCGTCACGGCGCTGCCGCCGAGGGTCGTCGCATGGTACGAGTCACGTCGGGCGATGAACTTGTAGCGTTGGGGGCAACCGCGTTCAATGTGGTACTGTCTAGCCATCTTCAACGCCGTTTCATTCGCTTCCGAGCCGGAGTTCACGAAGAAACTGACCGCGAGTTCGCCGGGTGTGATCTGCTCCAGCTTGCGAGCCAGTTCGATGAGCGGCACGGTGAAAGCGTCCACGTAGTTTGGGAAGAACTCCAGGCGGCTCATCTGCTCGGCCACCACCCGCGTCACTTCGTCCCGGCAATGTCCGCAGACTGTGGTCAGCAATGTCGCGAAGGAATCGAAGTACCGGTTTCCGTGAATGTCGTAGACGTAGCATCCCTCTCCGCGAACAAAAATCTTAGGTCCCTTCGCCAGCTCTTCGTTGCTGGCGAAATGCGGAATGATGAGCCGCAGCGCATCCTCTTTCAGCTGCGCTATGGCTTCTTCGCTAATCTGCTTCGTGCTCATGTCGGAGTCCCTTTCTG
>JAGLDW010000328.1 GCA_023145395.1 Lentisphaeria bacterium
AACTGTAGTTCCATCTGGGGATCTGACCAGGCGTAGTGATCGCGGGCCACGAAGATGGCGCCATGCGTCGCGGACCATCGCTCCACACCGGTGATGAGACCGAACGGCAGGTCGGATGCGAACAGAAGACGCGGCCACAGTGTCTTCCGCTCCAGGAACCGCTCGTAGATTTCCGGGGCGCTGGCCGAGGAGATGTCGAGAAACAGGTTGGGACAGTCCTCCAGCAATCCCGAGTCCAGAAAGCGGAAAAACTGCTCTGTTTGCACATACCGTCCCATGTGGGCCAGGATTATCTTGATGCGCGGGAACTGATCTGCCACGCGGCGCAGATACCGACGGTTCTCCGCGTCGCCCACTCCGATGCCCGAGGTGTGAAGCATCATCACCAATCCCTCCGCGTCCATGAATTCCAGGAGTCCCTCGGGGATGAACTCAGGCATGGTGCACTCGAAGTTGCTTCGCCCCAGGAGATCAGAGTACGGCTTCACTCCGATGAATGGCACACCAGCCTTCCGGGCGCGCTCGTAGGCGGCGATGGAGGGGCGTGGGTCCTCTGGATCCGCCAGAAGAAAGCCGTGGACGCGTGCGTCGAGCCGCATGATTTCAATGATGTAGTCGTTTGCACGGTCAAGATCAACTTCTTGGAGTGGCAGGGGAAAGGCAAACAATCCCAGAACATTCTTGCCGCTGAAAAGCTGAGAGGTCAGGTCGCTGTATTGCTCCCAGGTGAAGCTGTCGAAAGTCGCCAGCGCCTCCCGACGGCGCGCGGCGCTGAACGCACCCATGGCCTCCGGCGGACAGAGGTGCACATGGGCGTCGAACACGGACGACGGCATCCACGCCTTCAGTTCGTCGCGCCAAAGCGCCACGTGGTCTTCATATTTCGGAATCATGGGATGGACTCTCTGTCTGCCTTACGAGTACTTCTCGATGAAATCGCGGATGAACTCGGCCTGCGGGGGATGCATGTCGATCAGGCAGGCGCCGAGGATGTTGTAGCCGACGATCTTCCGCTGCTCCCACAGACGGAGCATGGTTTCGTACTGAGCGCGCATGTGCTCCAGAGGCACGCCCATTCTCGCTGGGTAGTCGCGGATGTAGCTGCCGACGATGATGTCCTTGCCGGGGAACGCTTCTGCGCATCGGGCCACGTGGTCTTCGAGTTTGGGCAGGTCCGCGTAGTTCCAGACCCACAGGTTGATGATGTCCACGAACGGCAGGAACGCCTGCCATGGATCCGCATCCAGCTCGTGCGTGTAGACGACAAGCCAAAGCTTGAGATCAGGATTGGCGCTGTGGAGTGCCTCACGAATCAGGCGAGGGTGCTCCGCCGTGTAGACTGCATGCTTGAAAACGCCGCTGGCATCGTCGATGACCGCCCCCGTGATATTCGGGAAGTCCAGCGACACGCGACTCAGGTTCGCTGCCTCTTCGCGCACGGTTTCGGGGTTGCAGTCGCGCCAGTTCGCATAGCCCCAGCCGTGGTTGCCCGGATCCGGCGGGATCTCGACCCATTTCCACTTGGAAATCTCCGGAACCACTTCGGTCACGTGCCCGAGTTTGGCGAGATTGGCGGGCGTGTTGCGGTGGAACAGAAAGTTCGTCCGTTCGAGCCCGAAGTAGGCCGCACCCTCGCCGACACCGTAGATGGATGGCTCCAGTCCTGGATCGAATCCATGTCCCTCCCAAACCCAGCCTGCATCGCGAAATGTGCTCATGGTGTTGTCTCCGTTCTACTCAGACCCTTGTGGTTCGGCGCGGCCCGCGCCGAGATGCCTCGGCACTATAGAACTTTTTCGGGATGAGCCGTCCCGAATCACTGGACATTCCTCTTTATGTGGCTATTATGTACTTGCTAGTAATCCTAAGGAGATGTGTCTGTGAAAGAGTTTGACTTCGGGAATGGTCTGGAGATTTCTTGCCGCAGTCTGCCGCATTGGAGGCAGGCTGGGGCGATGTATTTTGTGACATTTCGTCTGGCGGACTCCATTCCACAAGGGAAGTTGACGGAGCTGGCCTCGCGACACAGGAACTGGTCTCAGGGAGGGCAGGAGGCGTACTCGCAACGCGAACATGCGGAGCACGCACTCCTTTCTCCAAGCAGGTGCAGGAATGGCTGGACGCAGGATACGGAAGCTGTGTTCTGACTCGTCCCGTCTGCCGACGGATCGTGGAGGAGAGTCTCCAGTTCTTCGATGGCGAACGTTATACGTTGGATGAGTGGACCGTGGCGGCAAACCATGTGCATGTGGTACTGTGTCCGGCAGCGGAGATCGAGCTGGATCGCGTCGTCAGTTCCTGCTTGCGATTCACGGCGCGACGGATCAACGCGGAATTGGGACGACGAGGACGACTGTGGCAGCATGAACCCTATGATCACATTGTGCGAAATGAGACGGAATTGGCAGGCATTCGTGGGTATATCCGGCGACACGGTGCAGGACGGAGTCGCCGCGCTACGCGATTCCCATAGTGGTTCGGCGCGGCCCGCGCCGAGATGCCTTACTTCGAGAGCACTTACGGGACGAGCCGTCCCGAACCACTGATTAGCCCTCCAACGCGTAGGCTGCCGCAATGGCCTGGCTGGGATCGAACATTTCCTCGATGGGTCCAAGCTGCGTCTCAAACTCACAGGGCGGCTCGTAGGTCTCCAGGTCCTCGCCGACGGCAAAGCCTTTGAGAAGCTCCACTACATAGAGGAATGTGCGCAACGGGATGTCTGGGGGCACGCCGTGATCCACTGTGGGAATGTAGCCACCATACTCCCGCGCCACCTTGTATCGCTTCGCCACCTCGACTCGGGCCCGTTCCTTGCCAAAGCGCAGTTCCCGCTTGTCGATGCCGCCCTGGATGTAGATACCGGGGTTCTCGCGCAGGATGACTTCCGGGTCGTTGTGCGCGGCAATTTCGATGGGCTGAATGCCATCGATGGCATCGGGGTAGAACACTGGGAGTATCTGCCCGTTGTAGCCGTCCGAGTCCATGTCCACGACCTCCACGCCCTTCTCCTTGAGGAACGCGTACAGCTTCCGGTAGCGCGGCAGCATGAATTCGCGCATGTGCGCCGGGGAGATCATCGATTGGCCCTTGTAGGCCATGTCCTCGTTGAGAATGAGATGATCAACCTGGATATGCGACAGCGGCTTCTCCAGGATCTCCATCAGGAACCACGTCCAGTACTCCATCATCTCGTGCACCAGCTTGGGCCGGTCGTAAAACATCAGGGACAACCCCTCGAAGCCACACATGTCCCGCAGAATCCAGTACAGGCACGGCACAGTCGCGCACACGGGGACTTCGCTCGTCTTCGCCCGCTCCACATATGCCTCCCACCCCGGACCGTCACCCACGCGGCGGTACCCATTGGGATTGAGGTCCGTCAGTGGCGCGCCGTCTCCGCCAGGCCCCGTGCGCTCGGGGGAATGCGGGTTCAGGTGCGATCTCATCTCCTCCCACGTGGCATGGTCCTTGACGAAGAACTCCAGATAGCTCCGTGTCACGAATCCGTCTGTGGGTTGGACGATGGCATCCATGCGATACACGCCCCAGTGGTCACGCCACCAGCGGTAGTTGCCCTCCTCCTTGATAACCGTTTCAGGCAGCGGCGGCACTGGACCGCAGTACAGTTTGCCGACGCCCATCCTGCCATCGGTCCCGATCCAGCTGCCGAAAGTTCGCGCCTGCTCCTCGGACAGGCCCTGTTTTCGCCATGCCGCGATGGTCGAGGCGCGCGGCCCGCCGAACGCATA
>JAGLDW010000329.1 GCA_023145395.1 Lentisphaeria bacterium
GTTCATGGGTGCTACTCCTCTGCGGCCGAGCCTGCAGCATCTACGGCGGCAGGCTGTTTGCTTCCGTATTTCAGATGCTCCTCATTGACTTGGAGCACTTTGCTGAGACGGTTAGCCATGGTGTCGGAATAGGTGCGACGACCGCGTTCGTAATCACTGACCATGTTCTGGCGAATGCCCAATTCGGCTGCGACTTGGGCCTGGGTCAGTCCGGTCTTCAAACGAGCGCCAGCAAGCAGATTCCCAATCCGGTTCTTCTCCATCTCCTGCCAGTACTCGGTGCTTTCGATGGGAACGGATTCAGCGACTGGCTCGTCAGCCAGGACTGCAACATCATATTTCCTCTTGATCCAGGCCAGCAATTCATCGACATGCTCGCCATGCAACGAGAGTTCAATATGGGGCTTTTTCACGAGTGCCAACATAGTACACCTCAATCACGACTTCCTTGTTGCGACATGTCCAGCAGGCAACATAGCGATAGTTCAAATGACAATGGTATCGTCCCTTCCCAAGCGAGGAGAAATTGCTCCAATTCCCCTGGACCGGGCCATCTGACTGGAGATCCGCAATGAGCAGAAAAAGGAGTTTTCTAACGCCAACGGGCAACTTCGCCAGGCCACGAGCCACCTTCTTCTTGATATGGACCTCAAATCTCATGACAGTAATAATATAACCATCCATGCGATATGCAACACGTTATAATCAGAGAAGCGAAGCACGTAACAACGATTGCGAACGTCGTGGTGTGCATCTGCCAATCTCAGTTCGCCGTCAGGGGTTCGCAGGGCACGGCCGCAGTGGATCCACGCAGCGGCGGGACTGTCTTCGAGAGCATTGGCCCTCAGCTGATGGGGGTCACTGTGATGCCGCCATCGGCGCGCAGGATAGCGCCGTTGATATAGCTTGACTCGTCGGATGCCAGGAACACGGCCAGTTTCGCGATCTCCTCGGGCGTTCCCAGGCGTCCCAACGGCGCGCGCTTTCAGCGCTCCACGGCGGAACTCAGACAGTTCTTTTCCCGGCCTCACCAGCCTTGGATTTCAGGTATCCATTCAAGCACCTTCGCGCCGACGATCCAGATGGTGAAGGACTTGTCCTTGCCTCCGCCCGCGCCGCCGAGAAGCACATACTTCCCACTCTCGACAATGACCTCGCTCTCGGCCGAGTTTGTTCTGTACTTGGGCATGCCAAGCGTGGGGCCGCACGGCTGCCAGCCCATGAACTCCACCAGTTGCGGGCGAAGGTTGAGATCGATGTGGTAGCCGTCCACCTCCAACACTGGTGTGCATTCCAGGACGCCCCCAACTTCCGTCGCCTCCCCGAAGCGGGGAATCCAGAGGGAACGCCGCCCCAGCAAGTGTTGCTGGTAGCTTTTGGGGGCATACAGGGGGACCACATCTTTCGCGATGGCGGTATTCCCGCTCAGTGTGATCACACTCTGGACCATCTGTAGTTCCGACCCCTTGTCTTCGTCGATTCTCCGCAGGATCGCACGCACGTCGGATTCATCCAACTGGTCCATCCCCTGACTAGGGGCGAGTTTGCCCTCAGCCGTCAGTTCTAGCCACAGTTTCGGGCTCACACGAGCGTTTGCCGCATGACAGACCACTTGGCGGGGATCCCAGCAGAATCCCGGCTTCACCACTTCTCTCACGAACTCAATCCAGTCGGGCGGTCCAAAGCAGACCAGAAGACCATTGATATAGAGCAGACGTTTCTCCCCAGGGAACCGGTCACCAGCCATGTTCGCAAAGTACTTGCGTACAAGATGTGTCCGTCGTTTGGTCGTTTCGGCACTATCGTCGTCATCGTCATCGTCATCGTCATCGTCGTCGTCATCGTCGTCATCGTCGTCAGCGTCGTCAGCGTCGTCACCGTCATCGTCATCCCCAGAGAAATCCGGACTCTCATCCTCGTTGTAGCGGGGGTACTCAAGTGCGCTGCCAAGACGGGGAAAGTGGTGAACGAAGAACTGTCCCTTTTGGGACGTGAAGTCCTCTGGCCTGAGCCACGGCGGAAGCATAGGGTCCGATAACACTGTGAGGAACCCGACAAGGCAGGAGGATTGGCGCGGAGCCTTCCCCAGCAACTTCGCTGTGCCCTTCCCTGCCCGGAAGGTGCTTCCCAGCCTGAGCGTCTGTCCCGTGGGGCAGATGACCTTCGTCTCAAAGGAGAGCTCAGAGACAAGGGGGGTTCGGGTATTACCTCGACGATCATGGGTCAGCCAAGCCTCGGTGTTCAGGTTCTGAAATCGGATCTCAATGTCACAGCTGTTGCTCCTCTCGTCGGCGTTAGGAGTGATCTCGAGCCTGGTCCCTGCTGGCCACGATTCCGTAAATTTGTGATCGATACTTGGGATGGCAGACGGGCTGTCCTTTGTGCTCATCCGCACGCCTTCAGCCACGGGAAATAGGTTTGTTTGCTCGACAACGGTAGTCTTGCATGAGGTGGTTCTGGCGCTCGCCGCCGCGAAGACATGGACCCCGCGCAGGCCAAGCAGCAATGTCTGCAATGTGCGGAACTGGCCCGCTGTCAGGATATCGGGGATGCCTTGGGAAAAGGGTTTGGGCGGCGCCGCGGACGCGGGAAGACCGTCCAAACCCCATCTGCGTGACAGATCTGCGGGGACCTCCAACACCAAGAGATTGGTTGTCACCTGGACCGTGGGACCAGACCATGGCCCAAACACACGCTCCAGTTCCAAGAGTCTCTTGTATGCGCGGCTGCCCTTCACGGCCCTAACTGAGCGATTGCCGGCGAACTCGCCTTCCACCTTCAGCGGCTCTTCACCGTCTCTCACAATCCCCGTGTTTCTGCAGAACTGGTCGAATGCGTTCTGGAACTCCGTCAGATGCCAATACCTCTTGTCTCCCTCCTCGCCTTCCGCATCTCCGGCATCCTGCCAGCAGGTGAGAAATCCCTCGAATCCCCAGGAAAGGCGAAGAGCCATCTCCTCCTTCTCCTTGGTTTCGACGGCTCCGACGGCCGCTGGCGGCGCGGCGGTCTGGCAGGCAGTGAGGAGGGAAAGGAGCAGCACCAGAGCCAGGCAGAAACCTGCGCTGCAAAATACACGTATGGATTTCCTCATCGTCGTCTCCTCCATCAATTCAGTCGCTTGCTCCGCAACTACCTCGTCCCAGAAAGGTAGTGCAGAACCGCACACTTGTCAGAGTTCAGCTCGCATTACGCAATCTGTCTACCCCATGGGGCACGAAGGACAGGCGAGTTCCGTAACGTCATCCTGTCCCATCTGTTGTCTCGCCCCTTCAGGGCTCTGGCACCCGACTTCGCACACCCTCAGCTGATCGGGGTCACTGTGGTGCCGCCATCGGCGCGTAGGATGGCACCATTGATGTAGCTCGATTCGTCGGAGGCCAGGAACACGGCCAGGTTCGCGATCTCCTCGGGCGTTCCTAGGCGGCCGAGTGGGGCGCGTTGGAAGAAGAAGTCGGCATCGAAGTCGGGATCGTCAATACTGCTGGCTTTGACCATTTCCGTCGCGATACCTGCGGGGCAGATGCAGTTCACGCGGATGCCCTGCTTGCCGTATTCGACCGCCATAGAGCGTGTCAGGGAGACCGTGGCACCTTTGGTGGCAGTGTAGGCGTCGCAGCCGGGAATGCCCATGACACTGGCGCTGGAGCCTGTATTGATGATCACTCCTCCACCGCTCTCGACCATGAGCGGAATGCCGTATTTGCAGCAGAGAAAAATGCTGTCGAGGTTGACGGCAAGCACCTTCGCCCAGGTCTCCTCCGCCAACTCGGTGACCGGTCCGTCGATCTTGTTCAGAAAGACCGAAGCGTTGTTATAGAGCACGTGCAGGGCGCCGTACAGCTCGTGAGTGCGCGCCATCAATGCCTGGACAGAGCCGCTGTCCGAGCAATCCGTCTGCACGAAAGCAGCCTCGCCACCGTTCGTCTGGATCTTGGCTTCAGCGGCACGCCCGAGCTCTTCGTCAATCTCGGCGATGACGACCCTTGCGCCTTCGCGCGCGAATGCCTGCGCTCCCGCAAGGCCGATGCCGCGCCCCGCGCCGGTGATGATCGCTGTTTTGTTCTCAAGTCGCATGGTGCTATAGCCTTGTGGTTCGGCGCGGCCCGCGCCGAGATGTCCTGTTTCGAGAGCTCTTTCGGGACGAGCCGTCCCGAACCACTA
>JAGLDW010000033.1 GCA_023145395.1 Lentisphaeria bacterium
ACGGGAAGATATTCGATCAGGCCGCTGCGGTAGCGGTTGACGGCCTCTTTATAGGAACTCTGGCTCAGTTCCAGATTGCGGTCGAGCGCGAGGATATATTCGCGCTGCTTCTGTTCCGAGACGAGTGCGTCCTCCACCTCCTTGATGGCGCGGATCACGGTTTCACGATAGGCCGCGAGGCGCTCGTTGGCCACGGCACGGGTGCGGGCCACTTCGGCCTTTCGACGGCCACCCTCGAAGATCGGTCCGGTCAGGCTCCCGGCCAGATTGGCAATCCAGTCGTCGAATAGATCGGACGCGTTGGCGTTGGCATAGCTACCCGAGGCGCTCAGGCGGATGGCGGGAAGTCGGTCGGCGCGTGCAGCGCTCACGCTCCAGTCGGCCGATTGTAGTCGAAGTCCAGCTTGGCGGACGTCGGGGCGGTTGGCTAGTACATCGGCCGGGATTCCAAGAGCGGGGAGCTCTCCAAGGGTTGGAAGTTGTGCGTCGGGAACGTTCAGGGAGCGGAAGTCGGCGCGCCCCAGCAGGGCGGCGAGCTCGTTGTGCAGTAGCTCCTCGCGCAGTTCGGCGAGCGGAATGCGTGATTGTGTTCCGGCGACGGCTTGGCGTTGCTGATAGACATCAAGCGCGTTGGAGAGCGATTTCCTGAAGCGCAGTTCGATCAGTTCCAGCGAGGTTTGGTTGGCTTCGAGCTGCTTGCGAATCACGTCGGTTTGCAGGCGTTGCGCCACGATACCTGTCCAGCGCAGGGTGGTCTGCGAGGCGAGGGTGATCGCTGCGGCATTAAGTTGCTCGCGCGAGGCTTCGCGGTCGAGTGCTGCCGCTTCGGTTTCCGACTTAATGCGGCCCCACAGATCGACTTCGTAGGCGGCGGTGAGGCCGATCGAGTAGGCTTCGATCGTGTTGCCCGTTGCGCCGTTGCGGGTGGCACCGGCCTTACCTTCATAACCGAGGGTGGGGTAGCGCGCCGCGCCGGCTTTCTGGGCAATCGCTTCGGCCTGCGCCAGTCGTGCCCATGCCTGCTGGATCGAGGGACTATTCGTGAGCGCCTCGTCGACGAGTGCGTTGAGTCCTGGTGACTCGAAACTTTCCCACCAGCGGTTGGTGGTGTCGAGCGTTTGGGAATAGAGGGAAAACTGTTCCGGCACCCCGGCGTCCAGCTCCGTCCGCTCGTCTGGCGCAAAAACCGCGCAGGAGGAGAGTAGTGCCATCGTGGGCCATGCAAACCATTTTAAATATCTATTCATTTTTGGATTTCCTTTAAACCGCCGAGCGAGAACCGCGCAATGTGGCGGGCCAACCCAGAAATTTCATCTTCGGACATGCGGGTTTTGCCCAGAAAGCGTTCGCGTAG
>JAGLDW010000330.1 GCA_023145395.1 Lentisphaeria bacterium
CTGAATACTGAATGCTGAATGATGAATTCTGGGTGGAAGAAAAGAACTCGGGTCTATTGAGATTGGGAAATCCAGTAGTGGAGACTGACATGGCATCATGGCTGACGCGGCAGCGTTCCCAACTTCGAAGTTCTGAGTTCGACCTCGCTCAGCGATGCGTTCTCACCCCTTCGTTGGGGGTGATTGCGTTGCTGTTGTTTTGCTGTGTGCCCGTCTGCGTGCATGCCGCCTGCCAAGGAGAAGTTTCTGAGCCTCGCAAGACGCTGCTGGGGGACCGAGAACGGACGGAGCAGGTTGTGGTCACGGCTGCCCCACACGAGTATCGGCTTGTCATGAAGGCGGCTGTGGACGGGGTGATGACGCGGATGCCGATTGGCTACGCGGCGTATCACCAGGGCTGGCAGCCGAACCGCTCGGTGCTGCTCGAGAATGTGGGCGAGACGGATGTGGTCAACCCCTGGCTGATCGTGAATGGCAAGCGCAGGTGGCGGACGCTGGCCGAGCTGGCGCGGCAGGCGGTTGGCTCGTACACGGAGGATCGCGACAAGGCGCGGGCTGTGTGGGAGTTCACGCGACATCATCGTTTCCACGCCTGCACGTGGTGCGGAGAGAACAATGACGCAGTGAAGGTTTTCAACGTCTATGGCTACACGCTCTGCGGAAACGATGCGCAGGTGATCGCCGACCTGTGGCAGGCTGCAGGCCTGAAGATCCGGCGCGGCCATCCCGTCGGACATGTTGTCACCGAGGTCTTCTACGATGGCTCCTTCCACCTTCTGGATGGCGACGAGCACTGCATCTATCTGCGGCGCGACAATCAGACGATTGCAGGAGAGGCGGAGATTGTCCGCGATCACGATCTGATCAAACGCACTCACACGTACGGGATTCTCGCCAGAGACAACAGCGCGCTCGACCAATTCTCCGCCTCGCTGTTTGGGTACGAAGGCGAACGCAAGGATGGCGGCATAGGCGGGAGAACGCGGCATACGATGGATGCCGTATTGCGCCCTGGAGAATCCTTCGAGTGGCGCTGGGATCATCTTGGCAAGCAATACACGGCTGGCACGTCCCCCAAAAAGGGCAAGCAGGCTCGCGACGGCAATGGCGATTTGTCGCGATGGGGGAAACGCGCCTATGCGACGATGCGGAATGGCAAGTTGCGCTATCGGCCGGACTTTGCCCGGGCCGTGGCGCGCCGGGGTATTGCGGACTCCGCAAATCTTGCCCCGGACGGAGCGTTTCTTGGTCCGGCAAAGCCGGGTCAGCCGAGCCACGTGACGTGGAGGATAGCAAGCCCCTACGTGATCGTTGGCGGCGCGGTCCGGGTTGCGTTCCGCCGGGGTGCGCCGGACGATTTGCTGCGAGTGAGTTTGTCGAAGGACGGGAAAAAGTGGCAGACTGTCTGGCAGGCAGTGGGGCAAACGGGGAGCTTCGAGGAGACCATCGTGTTCGATGACAAGCTGTCGCTGCGAGCCCGGCCACAGTACGCGTATCTGCTACGGGTGGAGATGACCTCGGGCGCGGAGACTGGTTCCCTGGGAATCGAGCGGATCGCCTTCGACACCGATGTGCAGATGGCGGCGCTGGCGTTGCCAGAACTCGAGGCGGGGCAGAACACGATCCGGTACGAGGACGAGACCCCGGGCGAGCGCCAGGTCCGCATTACCCATGCTTGGGTGGAACGCACTGCCTGGCATCCGCCACCGGCGCCGCAACCGGCAACTCCAGCAGACGGCGCGACGGTTCAGGGAACGCGCGTCCAGTTCGCATGGACTGCACCGAAGGATCCGGATGGCGATAGCATCGAGGACTATCAGATTCAGGTCAGCGCGCATTCGGACATGCGCTGGGTGTTGTCACCGAATTTTGACAAGGTCATTTCACATACTGCGTCGCACGGCAAGACCGTGTGGACGGTCCCGTATGTCGGATTGCTCAATCCGGACACGTCCTACGCGTGGCGCGTTCGGGCCAAGGATGCGAAGGGCGTGTGGGGTGTCTGGAGCCAGGTGCGGTCGTTCCGCTGCGATGTTCCGGGCGTGCCGCTTGATGTCGCAGCAGTGACGGATGCGCGTCGAGGCACTGTGACCCTGACCTGGGCGCCGAATCCGCAGGGCGCGGCGGCAGTTGCATACCGGGTCTATGCGAGCGATGAGAAGGGCTTCTCGGTCAGCGATGTCGAGCACAAGGTCAGGATGGGGCGCGGTTTTTGTAGCACGCTGGAGGAGTACGAGGCCCGGAAGGGGGCGACCGATATGGTGGCGACCCTGGCCAATTTCGTGCTTGAGACTGCGGAGTGTCGGGCCCAGGTTGTGGGTCCGGAGTTGGACGTGCCGAACGCGAACCAGTGCTTCTACCGTGTTGTCGCGGTGGACGCGCGCGGACTCCGCAGCGGTGCATCGGACTACGCCGAGACGCCGAGGCCGTTCCTTCATACGCGTCCCCCGTCACGGGTCACCGTCGGGCAGGCGTTCCTCTACGAGCCTCGCTCTCTACTGTCGATCGGCGACCTGCGCTGCAAGCGCGGCTACAAGGCGGCTTTCTGGAATCGAGAGAAGCACGTGTTTGCGCTTGCCGTGGCTCCGGACTGGCTTTCGATCGATGCCTCGACCGGTCGGGTCCAGGGGACTCCCGGGCTGACTGCGGTGGGGACGCACAACGTGACCGTCCGTGTGACGGATGATCGCGGTCGCTCGGCCGAACAGGTGTTCAAGATTACAGTACGCACCCGGTGACTGTGGTAGAGATATCAAAATATGGGTAGAGTGGTTCGGGACGCTCGTCCCGTAAAATGCTCCATAGTGGTTCGGGACGGCTCGTCCCGTAAAAGTTCTATAGTGCTAAGACATCTCGGCGCGGGCCGCGCCGAACCACAAGTGCCTGCGCACTCCGACAGTCAGGGAGTTATGTCATGGATCATTTGAAACCTTTGGTTTCCACAGTGCACAAGTTGACCTGCCCCGCCGCCGCTGGGTTTATCCCTGTGGAGCGAGACGCAAAATGCAGTGTTGCCCCGCCGCCACTGGGTTTATCCCTGTGGAGCGGACGATGTGTGCTGACTGATCACTTGAGCTTCTGGATTGGCGCCTCCCCCCCGTCCCCGGCCGCGCTGCAGCGCGGCCGGGGACGGGGGGGAGGGTGGAGGGACACGGCTCAAGAGTCAGTTGGGGCACCCATCTCTCGCTCCACCGGCGCAAGGCCAGTGGGGGCGCAACCAAACTCGCAACCAAGTGTGATTCGTCGAGTGTTCGCTCTAGCACTGTGTTGTGGTCTCCTGGTGTCCGTGGTCTTTGCCGCGGAACCGGAGAAGAAGGCACTTCGCGCCCCTTTTCTGCGTGCCTCCTTTGAAGAGAGTCTGGATGCGGCCATGCGAGGCGGTGTCCACCCCGGGAACTGGGGGGTGAAGGACGGGCAGCCACAGTACATGGCCGATGGCATCCGGGGCAAAGCGTTGCTGATCCAGCGCAATGACGAGGTGGTTTCCTATAAGGGTCCGGAGACGCTTCCCACCGATGCCTGGACAATCTCGTTCTGGGTGAAGGGGATTGATGGCGCGGACTGGCTCCAGCGCGGGATTCCGGGCGAGGAGGGCAAGGCGACGGGCGTGAGCCACTTTCAGCTTTTCCAAATGTTCGGAGCCAACGGCTGGACGCGCCTGTACAAGTATGGTCCGTACAGCAAAATCTTCCTGCTGACCCAGCTTCGCGATGCCGCAGGTGGCAAGACAACCAAGAAAATGTGGTTGCCCAACTATCACGAACAGACGTGGCATCACCATGCTATCGTCTGGCGGCGAGGCCGGGGTTGCGAACTGTTTCTGGATGGGCGCAAGGTCGGAGCCGATGTGTCGCATGAGGCAGTCACCAATCTCGGTAGTCTCAAGTTTGGCCAGACTTTTGGTGACGAGACGCAGAAGCGCCTAGTCGATGAGCTCATCATTCGTGATAAAGCGTTGGCTGTGAACGATGTGTTCCGGGAGTACCTGACCGTCGGACGGTTTCGCACGCCACAGCACCTGCGCATTCGAAAGACCTCCGAGCCAATCGTCGTGGATGGCACGATCTCGGCCGACGAATGGGGCGACGCGAGCGGGACCATGATACAGATCGATTCGGCAAGCGCCTGTCCCGGCGATACGCGCACCTACCTGTACGCGTCCTACGACGTGGACAATCTCTACTTCGCCATGCGCAGCGAATTGCCCGAAGAGGCGTTGCGCCATATCGACACACAACTCCTGCATGGGTTTGTGCGCGCCATGGTCGCCACGCGCGATGGCGACATGAGCGAGGACGATACGCTAACTCTCGAACTCATGCCGGAATCGGACGATGGCGTGCTTCACGTGCTGCGCTGCAACG
>JAGLDW010000331.1 GCA_023145395.1 Lentisphaeria bacterium
ATCCGTCTGATCCGACCGATCCGACCGATAACAACCAATAGGTCAAGCAAATGAAGAAGCTGTTACACATTGCGTTCGCAATTGCCTTTTCGGCAACGGCATTCGGCGCCGAGACATTCTACCGCGAGCTCAGTTCGAAGAGCTCCGGATACCGGCATCATGCCAGGGAGCGCTACATTCAGGGCATGGACGGTCGGGATAACAACGCGGACAATGCCAGCAGTGCTCCTTTGGCGTTGGAGAATGTCCAGCACGGCGTGAAGGGCGTTGGAACGGGAACCGACGGGTCTGTCTACGTGATCGGCGCCCATCAAGGCAGGGTGTATGAGAATGGGGACAACTCCGACACGATTGCCGGCAGCAACGGTTTTGGTACGGTCAGCTACAGCGACGGCTATCTGGCAAAAATGGCCCCCGACGGCACCTGGGAATGGTCGAAAACTCTCTCCAACGCGCTGAGCGCATTCCTCAGCAGCGGCGATGACAGTGAGGCACCGTTGTACCCCCGCAAGATAAAGGTCACGAAGGAGGCAATCTACATCGCCGGAGACTGCGACAAGCGGGACGACGATCACGGCAACGCTTTCAAGCGCGGCTTCATCGCCAAGCTCGACATCAACGGTGAGGGACAGTGGTGCACTTTCTTCCGTGAGAGGGATCGGAAACCCGACGATGACTGGCGGGAAGTCTCAATCAAAGACCCCCAGGTTCACATTGCGGACATCGCAGTGGTGCGTGAGGGAGAACTGCTTTTCGCTGGCGATTACTCCGCCTACATGAATGTCTACAGCAGAAAAAACGGCCAACTGCTTTTCGATATCTCGTACTGGGATGACGTGAGTTCGTACTCCAACTACGCCTACATCGACTGGTACAGCCTACACGCGGGTAACATGAGCTGGGAGCCCGGCGAAACGAGCTGGCATCACCATCGCGTGCTGGACTGTTTCGCTGGCAAACTCAGGGACAGTGACGGCAGGCCCATTTGGTGGGAGCACTGGGGATTCAAGGAAGACGACATTGCCACGGCTGTCACTGGCGATCCCGAAGGCAATGTTTACGTTGCCTGGATCGTGGCCAATGACATCGAGCACCGACGCCACCCGAAGGATATTGGTTTCACCAACTTCGGCAGCCAGATCGGCACGGAAGACGGGGTTGCGCTCATAGCCAAGTTCGACGCTGACGGCAACAAGAAGGCGCTCACCGAGATGTACCGGTGGGATCTGGACGGCAGCTTTACCGACTTGGCGTTCTCGAAGGGCTATCTCTACGCCATCGGCAGTTGGCGCGGCCGCATCCACAACGACGATGCCGACGCGGGCGATTACTGGACCTACGACAACAGCACAGGCCTGAGCGGGTATTGGCAGAACGACAAGATGGACGCAACGGTCTGGCGGCTGAGCTCGAACCTGTTTCGCCGGGACCTGTTCTTTTTCACTGGTCGCAGCGAGATCTGGGCGGACGGGCTGGCCGTCGATGCGGACGGCGATCTACACGTGGTGGGCCGGTTCTCCTCCGGCACGATGGAAGGCGGCAGCACGGAACTTTCAACAGCGATGGACTGGTCCTTCTTCCGCGCGCATCTCGACTGGGATCTCAACCTCCAGTCGTTGCAGAAGTTCGACGGTGTCGGGATCGAGAAGAGCTACGGCGCGTCCGTTGCCGCGCTGCCGGACGGCGATGGCATTGTCATGGGCGGCGCGTTCAAAGGCAAGGAGGCATCCTCAAAGCTCCTCTTCGGCAGCGGCGCAACCCAAAGCGAACTGCTCTTCGGCACGGACACTTCGATTCACAAAGGTTTCCTGACCATGTTCGACGCGGCCGACGCCCCCTACCAGCAGGTCGATGTGACGATTGCTTCCGAGGAGACGTTGCAGAGCGGGGAGCTCGAGCCCTATACGGGCGCGCGAAATTTTATTCGACGCGGCGATCTAGTACTGGATGTCAAGGTCCCGGAGTATCTCTACTACGATAACGGCAACGCGCGGATCAACTCGGAAAGCGGCGCCGTCCGGCGCTTCCATGCCGACGGCTTTTCGACCCAGCCGCACGTGACGCCCCAGCCCGGGTCGCCGGTGAACGAACTCTCGTTCACGCCCAGCGAGGACACAACCGTAACGGCCACCTGGACCGAGGAGTTCAAAGTCAGCGTCCGATCCGATGACAACGATCTCGCCGATGATGCTGGAGACCCCACGCTCAACGTCACGGAGACCTGGCAGGAGCAGGGCGCGCAG
>JAGLDW010000332.1 GCA_023145395.1 Lentisphaeria bacterium
TTCAGGCCGAGTCCGGACAGCAGCGCCCGCATCTCGCCGGGATGGGGGGTCAGGATGGTGTCTCCCTCGCGCACGAGCATGTCCCGGTGCCGCGCGGCCAGGCGCAAGGCGTCCGCATCCAGCACGAGTGGAAGGGGTTGGTCTGCGAGAACTTTGAGCGCGGCCGCGGAGGCGGGCGAGGTGCCGATTCCCGGGCCGAACACGATGGCTTGCGCTCGGGAGGCGAGTTCGACGAGAGGTGCGCATGCCTTGGGCCCGAGCACGCCTGTTTCCCCGGAGGGCAACCGTCGCACGATCAGCGCGGCCAGCACACCGCTGGTCGGTGGCAGGCATCCCTCCGGTATGGCCACGGTGGCGAGCCCAGCACCGCTGCGCAACGCTGCGGAAGCCGCCAGGAAGGGTGCGCCACCGTACCAACGCGACCCACCTGCGATCAGCACGTGCCCGAAAGTGCCCTTGTGCCCATCGTGGGGACGGCGGCGGAGGAGAGGGGCGATGTCGCTGCTGAACAGCGCGTCGCCAACACCTGCCGTGTTCTCGACTGCTTCGTTGGGAATGCCGATGTCGATGCAGCGCAGAACACCGCTGTGGCGCAGGCCCTCCGGGGTCAGAAGGCCCCTTTTCGGCAGTGCCATGGTGATCGTCAGGTCAGCATGAATTGCCGTGTCGGCAACTTGCCCGGTGTCGCCATCGAGTCCGGAGGGGATGTCAAGTGCGATCACGGGGAGGTTTGCGGCGTTGATCTGCGCGACGAAAGCGTCGCAGGGGGGGCGCAGGGCGCCCGTGGCGCCGGTTCCCAGCAGGCCGTCGATGATGACGGTTCCCGGCGTGAGCGCATCGTCTGGAAGTCTGTCGCAGGGGACGATTCGGACGCAGCGTTTCGCGGCCAGGGCATGCTTCTTCGCGTCTCCGGTCAGTTCGTCCACGGTGCAGGTGGCGTAGACCGTGGCAGACAGCGAGGCATGGGCTGCGAGGCGCGCCACGACATAGGCGTCTCCGCCGTTGTTGCCCTTGCCCGCCAGAATGGTGAGCCGCTGCCGATGCTGGGGTTCGAGACGGCCGAGGAAGCGGCGGATCTCCTGGAAGGCGCCCTGTCCCGCACGCTCCATGAGGAGGTGTCCGGGCACGCCGTCTCGGATGGTTTCGCGGTCCAGCGCCCGCATCTCTTCCACAGTGACGATTTTCATGGTCTGCGCACCCTGCGCTATTCGTCGGCAAGCTGCTGCATCAACGCATCGGAGATGTCGAGGTTCGAGTACACCTGCTGGACATCCTCGTGGTCCTCGAGAATCTCGATGAACTTCAGAACGGAGCGCGCGGCGCCGACGTCAGTGACCTCGTTGGTGTTCTCGGGGACCATTGTCACACTGGATTCCGAGACGGTGATCTGGGCTTTCTCCAACGCTTCGAGCACGGAGGCGAAGGCCTCGGGCGCGGCGATGATCTCGGCGGTCTCGTCCTCAATCTGAATGTCCTCGACATCCACGTCGTTCTCGAGCAGAACTTCGAAGAGTTTGTCCTCGTTGGCGTCGGCGCCTTGGACGATGAACTGCGCCTTGCGATGAAACATCCAGCTGACGGCGCCGCTGTTGGCCATGTTGCAGTTGTACTTGGTGAACATCATGCGCACGTCGGCGGCGGTGCGGTTCCGGTTGTCGGAGAGGCAGTTGACGATCACCGCCACCCCGCCGGGAGCGTAGCCTTCGTAGTTCAGCTCGACGAGAATGTCGCCCACCAGTTCGCCCGTGCCCTTCTTGATGGCACGTTCGACGTTGTCGTTGGGCATGTTCACGCTCTTGGCCGCGGCCACCGCCGAGCGCAGACGGGGATTTAGGTCGGCGTCACCGCCTCCCTCGCGCGCCGCCATGGTGATCTCCTTGCCCATGCGCGAAAAGACCTTGCCCCGCTTGGCGTCCGCCGCGCCCTTTTTATGCTTGATCGTGGACCACTTATTGTGACCGGACATGTTGTTCTCCTTGCTGTGGGCGTAGTCGTCGTCGGCTATCGTTTCAAGGGACGAAGACGGACGAGGACGCTTGTGTTGAAGAGGTTGCAAATGTAGCCTGCCAGAACGGGCGCCGCAACACTGCTGTCCGATCACCCTCGGTCCCGGAGGTCCCGAGCCACTTGGTGGGTATCTGGCCTGGTGGTGCGGGACGTCCCGCGAGCAAGCGAGATTCAAAACCTGAGTTTCCGGGCAGGCACTATGTAGAAAAATGATAAAAACGACAATGACGATCAAAGACATGGGCCTGTCACGGCGTCTCATAGACAAAGAGCCTGTCGAGAGTCTGTCCGCTCGGGCAGGTGAACCGAGGTGGAGAGAGGGTGTGCGGAATGCAGTGTGAGGTGCCCGAAAAATCTGCGGATTCCGTTGTGCAGACGAGCTCTGACGAAGAACTGGTGCGCCGACTCATGGAGACGGGCGACAGTGTCTGGTTCGATCCGCTGGTCCAGCGGCACATGACACGCATTCGCCGCTTGGCGGGATGCATGATGGGGAACAACAGCGATGTGGACGACGTGACGCAGATGGCCTTTCTCAAAGCCTACAATTCTCTGGGGAGCTTTCGGGGGAACGCGCGTTTCTCCACCTGGTTGACCCGCATCGCCATCAATGTGGTCAAAGACCATCTCGCAACCCACAACCGCCGCTCTCGGCTCACAGCGGGCTTGGCGCCGCTCCACGAGGAAAGCCAGGCGGCAAGTCCCGGCGTGGCGGCCGAGAGTAGAGATCGACTCCGTGAGGTAGGCGGCGCACTGGATCGACTCTCGCCCCGACTGCGGTCCGCGATCGTTCTGACTGTGATGGAAGGGTTGTCCGTTGCAGAAGTCGCAGAGATAGAGCAATGCGCCACCGCCACCATTCACTGGCGTGTCCATCAGGCGAGAAAACAGCTCAAAACGGCATTGGCGAAACAATGAAAAACCACGAACTTGATGACAAGCTGGTCGAGTGGTCGGAGGCAAGAGAAACCGACGATGCGTCCATGTCTGAGCTGACGCGACGAGTCATTGCGGCTACGCGGCAACTTCCCCGGCCGTTGGAGGAGAGTTGCCGCAGGATTCGCCCGGGATTGGACCGGTGCCTGTGGTTCGTGGCCGGAGCGGCGGCCTGCCTCCTGCTGGTGGCGGCGCTATCGCATGAGAAGGCGCCTGTTGCCGATCCTTCCACTTCCGTGTCGCCCATTGCCAGCACTTCTGCTCCCCCCGTGGATTGGGAACCCATCCACCGCGTATACGAGGAAATGGCACGGATGTTCCCCGACCGGGTCCGCTGGGTCGCGGACTCTGGCGCCCAGCTCGATTTCGAGCTGAAAGAGAGGCATGGCACAAGTGGGACTCCCCCGGTTGGGGTCCATTTTCTGCTGCTCAGACGCAGTGTTGGAGAAACGGAGTGGGGGGCAGCCTGGGAGGGGACGATCCTGAGTGACAGTGAGGAAACGGTGGTCTGCCGTGCCGAGGATGCCGTGGTGCGGAAGCTGACCTTGTGGACCTATCTTCTCCCGGATGGCATGATCGCTGTGGACGTGACGCTGGAGTTGCACCCGTCGAAATGGACCATCACCTCGTCGCTGCTCGCAAACAGCGGGGAAACCAAGGACATCTTCCGGATGAAAACGAGCGATATGGAGTTCCGCCTCGTCCAAACAGCAACGACCATTCCCGTCTCGTAGAGTCAGTCCTTCCAACCGGATAGAGAGAGAATGAGCAAACGATCATCCAAGCACATGGCTTCAAGCCGGTTCCAGCCAGCATCTTGGCTGCTGGTCGCATTGGTCCATATGGCCTGGGCGACCTGTGCCGCCGAGCCCGCGCTCCGACTCCTCGTCCCCGGCAACGTCTTTGGGGGGAGCAAGGTGATGGCGCGGATCCGGGTTTCCAATGTGCGAGCTGAGGGGGGCACGCTCAGCTGGCGTTTGGCCTACGGAGAACGCACACTCCAGCGCGGCGAGGCCGCCGTCGCCACGGACGACGGAGGGACATTCTCGCATAGCTTCGAACTGCGCATGCCGCCTGTGAAAGATGGTGTGGCGCTTCGGACCGAGTTGACCGTCAGCGTGGCTGGCGCGAACCCGGCGCAGGCTCGGACGGTGATCTGGATCTTTGCCCCCAGCCCGTGGACGAGCCGGAAAAACGAGGTCGAAGCCTGGAATCTGCATCTGTACGACCCCGAAAAGACAACGGCGGATCTTCTGGAATCCCAAGGAGTCGCCTGCCACACGATTCGGCATCCCTCGGTGCTGGAGGGAGAGAAACCGGTCGCTCTCCTTGTCGGCGCAGGCGTTGATGCCGGTGACTATCGAGGCTTGGTGGACGGACTCGTCGGGCTGGCCCGTTCCGGTGGCACCATTGTCTGGCTGGAGCCTGCGGGGGGTGCCGTGTCCCTGCCGCCTCTTGAAGATCTCGACGCGCTGGAGTTCCGCGGAGCGCAGATTGTTCGCGAGCTGGACAAACGCCTGGTCTTTCCTTCCTCCGCCAAGCCCACCTCCTCTCTTGGCCTTGCGAGCACGCGCAGCGAGGTGGTTTGCGAGGTCCGCAAAGACGCTCCCGGCTCCTGCTGGACCAGACTCTCCTTCCATAGCGGGGGGACATTGATTGTCTGCACGATGCCCATCGTCGCCCAATGGGAGACCACACCGGCGGCAAGACACTTTCTCGACGCCATTCTGCGCCTGATTCATCAACGGAAATCCACTCTCG
>JAGLDW010000333.1 GCA_023145395.1 Lentisphaeria bacterium
GCTGGTCGATAGTCTATTACAGCAAGAATCTCATAGATCTGAAATCCAAAATCGAAAATCAGAAATGTGAGTAACCCGCCCCAAGTCCACTCGAGGAGGAGACTGCCAGCATGATCATCCGAACGATTGCCCGCTCATTCGTCGCATTGGCTTTCGTGCTTTCACCAATTCTCCTTGCGCAACCAAAGAGACGCCAGCCTCCCCCAAAAAGACCCGGTGGTCCCCATTGGCGCGATGCCCGCAACCTTGTCTACAGTGTTCCTCAACCCATTCTCTCAGGGCAGTCGGAGTCCTGGCTGACCAAGCAGGTGGCGGACTTCACCCGTGTTCCGGCGCTGCACAGGCATCGCCGGCAGGTCCCCCGGATTCTCTCGTTGTCGCTGGCTGTTCGCGCCTTGCCCGAGGCGCAGCGAGCGGAATGGCGCGCGCGTCTCTTCGCGCCGAAGACGCCAGCCGACACGGTCTTCGCCGTCTTCACCGAATTGCTTGATGGCAAGTTCGACAACCTGATGCAATTGCAGTCAACCGTCGCCGACGAGAATGTGGGGACGGGCTGGCGGATCCTGGCCAGTGCTTTGCACAAGGTGCAGGCGGACGCACCGTCGTTGCGCATCGCCGATCAGGCGATCGGGGCACTCTATCTTGTGGGAATCCCGTCCGGAGGGATGCCCGGCAAGAACAAAACAGTGCCGCATATAAAGGTGGTTCTTGCCTACATCGAAGCACTTCCCGAGGATATGCAGAAGGCGTTGGCTGCGGCCGTGGTGAAGGGGAAGACGGCACCTGCTTCCGCACGTTTTGTGAAATTGCTCAGGAGCAGTCTTGGCAAGTTCGTCGAGTACCGAATCTGCAAATCCATCCATCTCGCCCGGCTTCATGTCGAACTCATGGACACCCCTCGGAAAAAAATACGCGCCGCCCAAAAGCTGACACGATACTTGCCCGAACTGGCCGAACTGGTCGAAGAGAAACGAGAGGCTGCGAAAAAGGAGGCGCTGGCTGGAGGGTTGGATCCGGAAGCCGCCTGTGACATGGCACGGCTGATGTCGAGGAAAGGAGAGCTGCCTGCGGCCTGTACCTTGTATCTTCGTGCAGAAAATGCCGTGCATCCCACCCGTCGTTCCTCCGTTCGTCTTTCGCTCTTCCATCTGCTCAAGCGTGCCGAACGGAGCAAGGACGATGCGGGGACGACGTTGGCCGAGCAGTTGCGGAAGCGGCAGGAAGCAGTAGGAAAGAAACCGACTGCCGCCAATCGCATGTCTCTGGCCGATCTTCTGGATTTCAATGGTGAAAAACAGAAGGCTCTGGCGATGTATGAAGTGGTGGCTCGCGATGACGCAGCATCCGTTTCCGAGCGTCTTGTCGCTCTGAAGTGGGTCGCGGAACGGAACTCTCCCCTCGTCCGGAAGTTGCTTTCGGTTCTTCGCAAACCACTGGTTGAGGTCGTCGAGAATCGGTTGCAGGACTCGGGGGATAGCTATGTGATCCGTGCTCTCGTTGCAGAGGGCCATTTCATCGAAGCGGCTGATCTGTTGGCGGAACTCCGTCCGACCCGCTGCAACCGGGTCTCCCCCGAAGGAAAGGTTACGGCTGTTGTCAAGGACTGGAAGATTGGGGACGAGGCCGCATACCGTGTCCTCGGCGGTCAGTCCGAACAGGCGGGGAAACTACTGGAGAATGTGCGTATGGAATCGGATTTTGTGGCTCGCCTCTCGGCTTTCATCCGTCTCGCGAGTCCCGTTTCCATCGCAGCCTATTTCCCTGATACCGAGGTGGGTGTCCAAGCTAAATCACGCCTTGGCAAAGCGGCGACTGATGGACCGGCTTGGCCCATTGCCACTCGCTGCGCACTTGACCGCATACCCCGCTTCTTCTCCGCCAGTCATGCAGCCGATCTCTGGAAGACGCTTGTCGCGCATGTCCCCTCAAAACTTGATGATGCGGACCGCCAGCTGCCGAACCAGTTGGCCGAAGCGGTTGTGGCGCTTCGCAAGCAGAAGTCGCCCAAGGGCCCAAAGATGTTCCTCATGCTTCTTGGTTCCGCCAGTGGTCCGTTTTACCGGAATACCAATCGGAACGATATCGTCCCGCACTGCATCCAGATGGTGCGACTCTGTCTCGAGGAATCGGTGGCTTGCGAGCCTCCGGACAAGGACGTGAAAATGCGTCTGGAGGGATTTGTCAAAGCATGTCGTCACGTGCAGGCGACCCCGGATCAGTTCCAGGCGCTGCGCGCTGGTAAGCGTAAAGTACAGGCCATC
>JAGLDW010000334.1 GCA_023145395.1 Lentisphaeria bacterium
GTGCTGATGATCGCCGCGCTGGTCTGGTTCTTCACCCGTGATTTGAACCGGGTGATCGCCGTCCTTGTCATGTCCTGCCCGTGCGCGCTGGTTCTAGCCACCCCTTCCGCGGTGATCGCCGCCATCGCCGCCGCCTCCCGCCTGGGGATCCTGATTAAAGACGTCTCGCATATCGAACTGGCGGCTCGCATCCGGACGATTGTGCTGGACAAGACGGGAACCCTGACCGAGGGGAACTTGGAAGTGGGACGACTCCAGCCGGCCGAGGGTGTGGAGCTATCGGATTTGCTGCAGGTCGCGACGATGACCGAGCACCACAGCAACCATCCGGCTGCACAGGCGATGAAACGGCTGGCTGGAGAGGCGGGGATCGAATCACTGGATCCGCAGAAATACCAGGAGATCGCGGGCAAGGGAGTCGAAGCGGTTTTTGACGATCAGACCTGTCGCGTCGGACGCGAGAGCTGGCTCGGGGAATGCGGCTTGGACACTTCCCCCATGCACGAATCGCTCCAGGACGAGGAGACGGGCAGCATGAGCATTGTCTTCGTGGCCCGTGGCGATAAGATTCTTGGTTGGATTGGCTTGCGGGACGCGATCCGGCAGCATAGTAAAGAGGCGATCAGCCAGTTGCGGGAGATGGGCGTGCAACGGGTCTGCATGGTCACGGGAGACAATCAGCGTGTCGCGGATATCGTGGGCTCGAAAATTGGCGTCACGGATATCATGGCGGGTTGTCTGCCCGAGGACAAAGCGGTCTTTGTCGAGGACCTGAAGGCAGAGGGCAATCTAGTGGCGGTCGTTGGTGATGGCGTGAACGATGGGCCGGCCTTGGCGGCGGGTGATATCGGTATTGCCATGGGGGCGATCGGGAGCGATATCGCCGTGCAGAGCGCCTCGATCGCGTTGATGAACAATGACCTCAGACGTATTCCCTTCCTCATCGGGCTAGCCAGGCGGACCCGGGCGCTGATGCGGCAGAATTTGGCTGTGGGCCTCGGTTTCATCGTCATCGGTCTGTTCTTTTCGACGCGGGGCTACATCAATCCGGTGGTGGCGGCGATCTTGCACATGGCCGGCACCCTGGCTATTCTGTTCAACAGCGCGCGCCTAGTGCGTTCAGGAGAAGAACTGCAAGGCGGCGGGGGTGCGGAAAAGCATGCCGCCCAGTCGGAAAAGAGGGACTAAGCATATGGAAGCCACCGGAAGCGAACCTACCGTCGTTGTGAAGGCAGTCGGCCTGACCAAAGTCTTCAAGGACTTCTGGAACCGTCCCAAGGCACGTGCTGTCAACGGCATCGATTTCACGGTCAAACGAGGTCAAGTGTTTGGGCTTCTCGGCCCCAATGGTTCCGGAAAATCGACCACTGTGAAGATGATCCTGGGGTTGCTGTACGCTACGCGGGGCACGCTTGAAGTGTTCGGCGAAACTCCAGACAAGGTGGAGATCAAACGGCGCATTGGCTACCTTCCCGAGGAAACCTATCTATACAAGTATCTGACCGCGCGTGAGACTCTCGAGTTTTTCGGCGCTCTGTTTGGCCTTTCCACCGAGGAGTGTCGGAACCGCACGACTCAGTTGCTCGAAATGGTTGGCCTGGCCAACTCCTACAATCGTCCCGTCGGAGAGTTCTCAAAGGGTATGGCAAGGCGTATTGGGTTGGCCCAGGCACTGGTGAATGACCCGGATCTGGTGATTTTGGACGAGCCCACAAGCGGGCTGGATCCCATCGGTTGCCGCGAGGTCAAGGACGTTATCCGCCTATTGGCCGCGCGTGGCAAGACGGTGATTCTCTGTAGTCATCTGCTGGCCGATGTGCAGGATGTCTGCGACGAGGTGGTGGTTCTGTACGGTGGCAAGATTCGCACCGAGGGTAGCTTGGAGGAGATTCTCACGGTGGGCGACAAGACCCGCATCACGATGCCCCGGCTTGATGAGCAGGCAATGGAGGAAATCCGTCAGGTGTTGCGCAAGCATACAGGTTCCGACGAGTTTAGCGTGGATCATCCTACCATGGATCTGGAGGAGTTCTTCCTCGACGTGGTGAGAAAGGCGCGGGAGGCGCATACCGAGACTGCAGGTGTCCAGGCCGGTGGCGAGATTGCGCCTTACTTGCGTGGTGCGGACGAGGAGGATTCCGACACTACTCGGAAAGACATGCTCAATGCGCTCACAGCCACTGCCCAGGAAGAACGGCTGGACACGTCTTCGGATGGAGGGGCGGAGGAATCTCCTTCTGTAGCTGTAGATGAAGCGAAGCTGGCCGAATTGGCTGGTGCTGGCACCCCCGACACGGCGGCGGAGCCCCCCCCCCCAGAAGAGTCCGGGCAGAAGGAGGCACAGACGCAGGAGGCTAGCCAGCGCCTGGAGAATCTTCTCGGTGATTCGTCGTCGAAGAAGTGATGCGCAATTGAATCTCGTTTGGTTTCGGGAAGTGGTCTATCCCCCGTTTGAACAGTATCTTACCTGTTTCCTGAGTGACAAATACACGAACACTGGTTCCCGTCTACCAGGGAACTGTAGAAAATCCATGGAAAGTTCGCGATGAGCAATAAAAGCAGCAATAGAGGGTCCGCCACACAGCACCACGGTCACCATGGCGAGGAGGAAATTGAAGCCTCCGTCCAGGCAATGGTCCACTTTTATACAAAGGTGGTGAAGCCGTATTGGAAGCAACTGTGCGGGACGGTGGGGGCGATCTTGCTGGCCTGGATCGTGATCACGATTCTGGGCAGCTACCAGTCTGCGGCACGTGCCGAAAAGTTCGTCCCACTGTCCAAAGCCGAAGAGACGGAGGATTTTTACGATGTGGCGGATGGGCAGAAGGGGAACATCGTGGGTGCCTGGGCCAACATGGCCGCCGCGCAGAGACTATACGGTGAGGCCAAGTATGCTGAGGCTGCCACTCGATTCGAGCTGGCCCGGGAGGACGCAACCGAAAGCGTGACGACGATCAGCGCTCAGCTTGGCTACGCATACGCTTGCGAAGCGGATGCTCTGAAGGATCCCAAGAAACTAAATCGCGAGGCGCTGACCAAGGCCAAGGCGAGTTTTGAAATTGCGGCGGGCGCTGCGGAATCCTCCTTCCGCAAAGTCGATGCGCTTCTTGGAGCGTCGCGTTGTGCCCGGCTTCTTGGGGATGACAAGGCCGCCACCGAACTTTGCGCGCGTGCGCTGACGTCCGTGCCGGAGGACGACAAGCAGCTGAGGAAGGCGATTGAGGATGCTCAGTTGACACTCAAAGTCTACCAGTACGCGGCCAAGCCTGTGGAGCCTGTGAAGGAGGAGGTCGAGGAGAAGACGGGGAAAGACGTCGAGCCGAAGACCGAGAGTCCGAAGGTGCTGCCTCAGTAATCGCCTTGGTGCGAAGAACCATTGAGAGACGCCCGGCTTCCTCGGTTTCGAGGGTGTCGGGCGTTTTGTTGTAGTGTGCGGAGAAAGTGTGGGATGGCGACGAAAACGAGCTATGTGAATACGCTGGCAGCGAAGCAGATCGAGCAGCTTCGCGAGATTCTTGTCGCAAAGGGATGGGTCTTTGCCGATGCTCCCTACGCACATTGGCGCGCAAAGCTCGACAAGACCAGTGTAGTGGCGTACCAGTCGGGGAAACTCACCGCCCAGGGCAGGGGAACCGCCGATTTCGTTCAGTTCATTCTAGAGCCTGAAGTGCTCGGGGAAGTCCGTTTTGGATATGAACACATCTTGGCCGAGCAGGAGAACCCCGAGATGTTCGAGCCCCATGCGGGTATCGACGAGAGCGGGAAAGGTGATTATTTTGGTCCTCTGGTGATCGCGACAGCCTATGTGGACGGGCCCACAGCACGGACATTGCTGGAGGCTGGAGTGGCCGATTCCAAGACGATCAAGAGCGATCGGAAGATCCGCGATCTTGCCGAAATCATTCGCCGCGAACTCTGCGGCAGATTCAGCGTCGTTCCTGTGGGACCGGAGGCGTATAACCGCTTGTACAGCAGTTTTCGGAATGTGAATCGACTATTGGCTTGGGGGCATGCCAAATCGTTGGAGAATCTGCTGGAGAAAGTTCCTGACTGCCCCCGCGCCATTTCCGATCAGTTCGGGCGCAAGGAGACTGTGCTTCGCGCGCTTCAGGAGCGGGGTCGGAAAATCGAGTTGATTCAGAGAACAAAGGCCGAGTCCGACATTGCGGTGGCAGCCGCCTCCATCCTGGCCCGCGCCGAGTTTGTTCAGCGCCTGGAGCAACTGGGGCATAGCGCGGGAGTGACGTTGCCCAAGGGCGCGGGCACCAAGGTGCTGGAAACGGCACGCGAGATGGCCAGCCGCGGCGGACGCAAGGCGTTGGAACCGTTTGCGAAGATGCATTTTCGCACAACCTACAAGGCATTGGGGATCCCAGAACCCCCTCGTGAATCGTGAAAATTCTTCTAAACATCGGCAATACGTATACGGAAAGCGCTTTCGGCAAAGCTGGGGAACTTTCCGGGCACGATAGGTTGTTCACGAAAAGGATTCTCACCACAGGGCGCTGTCCCATGCTGGATGCCAGCCCGTTGCCGGCACTTGTCTGCTCGGTGGTTCCCGAAGCTGTTGTCGCGTTGCGCGCTACCTACGGTGCTGCGCGTATCTCGCTGCTGACTCCCGAATTGGCATCGGGGATTGACCTCTCGTGTGTCGACGCCACGACTGTGGGGGCGGATCGGCTGGCCAACACGGTGGCCGCACGCAACCTTGTGCATGGTGCCGTGATCGTCCTGGATTGTGGCACTGCGATCACCACGGAAGCCGTGGATGCCAAGGGTGTCTTCCGTGGCGGCGCCATTCTGCCAGGGCGTGCGTTGCAGCGCCGGGCGCTGCATGAGCACACGGCGCAACTGCCGGAGGTGTCTCTGGAAGGGGCTCGTCCCCCGGGCATTGGGGTGAACACCGACGCTGCTATCCGTGCGGGAATCGATGTTGGTGTGCTTGGCGCGGTGGAGAGACTCGTGAGCGAGACGCGGGTGCTTCTCGGAGCACCGGAGTGCACAGTTCTGGCCACTGGTGGCGATGCGGGATACTTTCTCGAGAACCTATCTTCTCTGACCGCCGCACCTCCGTATCTCACTCTTCGGGGACTGGCGCTGGTGGCGGACGCGGGCAGAGGCCTAGGCGATGGATGAGCCGATGCGGCATACCCCGGTGGCACCCCATGAGGAATTGCCCCTTCCCGTGCGGGATGCCTGGCGTCTTGTCGCGTCTCTGTGGGCAATTCTGGATGGTGGGGATGATGCCCCTGCCGGATCGAGGCTGTTGTGGCGGCAGACAGTCCTGCTCGGGGCGGTGTTCTCGCTGGCTGCTCTTGTCGTGGTCGGTCCACACGTTTTATCCGTTAGCAGAGTGAGCACGGTCTCCTACGATTGGCGGGACTTTCATATCTTCGCCTGGAACTTCTGGCATGCGAAGGAAGCGCTGGCGGGACCCGAATCGTTGTTCTCCACCGCGTTGATATTCCACCCGACGGGGACCTCGCTGGCCCTCCATTCAAATCCTCTCCCGTATAGTTTGCTGTCGATACCGTTCCAAATTCTCTCTCCCACCTGCACCGGTCTGGTGGTGGCCTATCACACCATCATTTTTCTTTCGTTCATCGGTTGCGCCTTCTCCGCGTATTGGCTGTGCGTCCTGTTGACGGGTGAGCGCCGCATGTCCATTCTGGCGGCCTTGCTATTCTCGCTCTGTCCGTACCGGATCGCGAATCTGGCACGGCTTCATCTTCTGGCCATGGAGTTCATACCACTGGTGCTTCTCTGCCTTGTTCTTCTCGTCCGCCAACCGACGCGTCTGCGGGTGTTTTTTCTGTCTGTGTCGGCCGCGCTGCTGTACACTTCGTCACCAGAATACGCGCTGTACATCTGCCCATTGGCGGTTGCATGGCTGGGGTGCTCCTGCTGGGGAATGGATCGCAAGCGACTACGGAGGGTTCTCTCTCACGTTGGTGTGTCCGCCCTGCTCAGTGCCGTGCTCTGCTCCCCTTTGCTCGTGCAACAAGTGGCCGTCGCGTTCTTCGACCGGTCCCCCTGGCACCAGAACTCCGCCATGACCGTGGATGCCTTTTCCGAAGGGTCCTCGGCCGAGGCGGACATATGGAATCCCGCGCTGCTCTCGTTCGTCGTGCCGAGTCGGCTCCATCCGGTTCTTGGGCGCTGGGTGCACACACTCGGTCAGTATGAGGACGGAGTCACCCGGGGGATGCGGAGCGAGACCTCGTTGAGCCTCGTCTGTCTGATTCTGTGCGCGCTTGCATTGGCGACTCGAGCCTTGCCCCGCGCGGGGCGGCTCTGGCTTCTGGTGGCACTTTGCTATGGCGTGCTGTGCCTTGGTCCCCACCTGCGCCTGACCGGCACCGTCACAACTCAAATTCCTCTCCCCTTCCTCTGGCTTCATCGGCTTGTGCCGTTTCTGCGGTTGACCCGCGACTCCGCTCGCCTCGTTCCCTTTGTGGTTCTTTCGCTGGGGATCGCCACTTGCTATGCGGCCGACTCGTTGACGCGTCGGTTCGTTCCATCGAAGTGGGTGCCTGTCCTTCTGCTTGTCGCGGTGGCGCTACTGGTTTTCGAGTGTGTGCCACGGGGGCCGCGGAGTGTGTCCGTGGCACCGCATCCAGGTCTGGTGCTGCTTGAGGATCTGCAGGAGGGCGAGGCGGTGATTGATCTCAGACGCTGGCGGAAGCTTTTCGCCCAGACACAGCATGGGCACCCAATCGGCGCGGCCACAAACTCGATCCCGCGTGCGACGGGGACGGTCTCCATCGTGGAGCAGTGCCTGCAAACTCCGCAACTCGTGCTTGACGCGCCGGAGGAGGTGCAGAGCGCACGCATCGCTCAACTCCAGCGCACGACTCGGGAGCTTCGCTTTCGAAGAGCCATTTTCCCCTGTGACTCAGAATGCGGTCCGCGAGTGGAACTCGCCCGGAAAATGGGTGCGGAGATCGTGCTTGTGGAGGACCTGTTCTTCTGCCGTCTCTACTAACTCGTCAGGGCGTGTGCCCCGTCGCTAGATAGTAGAGCGTTCCCATCACCATGGGGAGGAACAGAGCGAGCATTTCGCCCGCGATCAGACCGATCACGGCGGGTTTGAAGACCTGGTACGCCCGTGCGCCCCCATATTTGCTGACCACGGTCTTGATGATCCAGCCCATGCCAAAGGAGAAGGCCATCAGCATGCCTTGGTGTCCCCCGAAGAAAAGGAAGACCACGGGGTGCAGGGGCCAGCGTGCAAAGCGCAGGCGTCCAAGGCCGACGATCAGGGCCAAAACCATGGTGATGCCGAAGGCGCTCAGATGGGGCAGACTGGGGGAGATCTTTGCGAAGCGCTTCAGCCCGGTTGTGGCTCCCGCGGTCTCCAAACTGTCCTGCGCCTTCAACTTGTGCTTGATCTCGACCGCGTTGGCCAGGGGATAGCGTGAGGAACTGCGTGGCCAGCCCCCCGTGGGCGCGCCCCGGTCGTATTGCCAGTAGATGGTCGCGGGGACGGCTACAACCAGGGCGAGCAGCACGGTCACGATCCCCCAGCGCAAGGTGCGCGAGACAGTGCCTCCCGAGAGGTCGGACAGGCGAAACGCCTGCACTGCGAAGGGCATTAGGCACCAGCCCGGCGCCGCAAGCAGCACGGTGGAGACCATGAACATGATCACCATCGTCCGAGGACCGAGCGCGCGCGCGCCGAGCAAGCCCCAAATCGTGACTCCGGGATAGACGAAAGTGCCCACATGGAAGGCGCCCGTCTCGGCGATGATGCGGCTCACGGCAGTGTAGATCATGAAGGCGATCGCCGTGTAGATCAGAGCAAGCGGCCAGTCCAGACCTGTTACCACCAGTTGGACGATGAAGAGCAACGCACCCAGCAAGAACATGCGCATGCCCCAGACTGCGTAGCCTGGCACATCGTCGTGGGCACGCAGGAAGAGGCCCCTCTTCAGTGTGCTCATGTAGTATCTTCTCCCCGTGTACAGGAGCATGAGAAGAATGGCGAAGTAGCCCCCCATGAAGATGAACGGCTCGAGGGTCAGCGCCATCATCTTGCCTGAGCGCAATTCGATGCCATAGCCCGCAAACACACCCAGGATCAAGCAGTACAGATAGGGCCCAATCCACATGGAGATGGATACGTCCGAACCGATGAAGTACGCTAGGCCAATCACGGAGAACAAGATGCGAGGACGGAATAGCATCATGCCTTTTCCCTTGACGATTGTGGGGAATAGGGACACCAGCGGTGAGAAGTCCAACCCGAGTTGCACGGGGATCAACACTTCTGGGAACCAACGGCATAGGTAGTTGTTCAGGAGAACTAGGAAGGACAGGCAGAACCCCACCCAGAAGAGCCGGCTTCGGAAAACAGGCGCGATCCCTCCGTCCCGACTGGGCAGGAGCGAGTTGGCGAACACGCAGATTGGATAGGGAAGTTGCTCGTGGTGAACCCATTGTCGGTGGAACACGGCGGCCAAGCCCAGCACGGCCATGAGCATGGATACCACCAAGGGCCCCCAGAAGAGGAAGGGCCGCCGCCATGCCTGCCAGGGAACATCTCGAAGGCGGATATGCCGGTCCCCCTCGGCGAGGCCCGTAACGTAGCCGTCGAGCGCCCGGCTTTCGTCTCCGCTCACATCCACGAGCATTTGGGCGGGCGGAAGATCGATGACCTCCGCAGCTTTCCAGCCGGGATTGATGCGGCAGTCATGGTGCGGCATGATCACGGTCATGGGGAACAATTGCACGAGTCCCCATCCGGGGATGCCGCAGGCCAGCAGAAACAGTGCAAGAACCACGGCCACTTCACGTCCGGAAAGCGCCCAGCTGCGACGCACACGCCGTAGTAGCGGGTTGGCGAGCAGGAGAAAGGCAATCAAACCGCCATACGCCACCACGGGCATCAGGGACGAGACCATCATGCCCGTGCGCACCACTGTGTCGTTGAAGTAGCACCAGGCACAAAGCACCGCCGCAGCGGCCAAGCCCAGCAGAGGGGCGCGTAGAGAAATGAGAAAACGCATGAAGTTATGCCTGTTGTCAGTAGAAGAAGATCAGTCCTTCTTGGGAGCATGCTTGAAAATTTTACCATCGAGAGTTCTCGCCCCGGCTCCGCCAAAACGGATGTCGAGCCGCGGCTTGTCCGTGTCCGACCTGGAACTGATGGTCAGCCGATGGCGTCCCTTGGCGAGACGGACGGGAAGCAGGTGCCAACGGGTTCCCTGGGGAATGGTCTGGATGGCGTTGTCGATTTTCAGGCGCAGAGAGTCGATCAAGTTTCCCCGGAACTGGAATTGGTAGAGTCCTTCGGCGGGGACCTCGAAGTAGGCGCGGGCGACGAACTGTGCTCCCGTTTTCGCCCCGGCGTCCTCAAGCCATTTCCCTTCAGCGCGCTCCACCACCTGCACTTTCTTGCTGCCGTCGATCTTGACGAGAAGCTGAAATCCTTCCTCAAGGTCTCCTTTCATCGCGCCGGTCTTCAGAGTGAGAGCCGGGGGGGGAGTGACCGTGATCTTGCAGGGGTTGGCGAACACTGTCTTGCCGTCGTCGTAGGTGACGAGCACTCGCAGATAGATTTCACCCAAGCCCAGAGAGACCGTCTCGATATGTGCAGTGCCAGTGCCAGAGTCCATCTGAGCTACGGGGGCGGAGTAGCGGAGGATATTGATTTTTGCGTCTCCTTCGGCCTTGCCCTTCAGGCGAATTGTCTCGCCATAGGCGTAGGTCGTCTTGTCGGTGCTGACCAAGTCGAAGTTTTTGCGAAGATTGCCAATGTAGAAGGGGATCACCGTACGCCCAACAGTTGCGACCCTGTTCCTGGCGATGGGGAGCACGCGCAGCTCGTGGAGACCGTCGGGGAGTTGAGCCGTGCGCAGAGGAAACTCCCCCTTGGCTGGCAGGACGGCTGGAAGTCGATTCCCGTCGATGAAGATGTGGCATCCCGCGATGGGAACGCTGCCGTCAGCAGGCTCATAGGAGATTTTGACCAGTCCGGTCACCACCTCGCCCGGCGTGATGCCGGTCACGCTTACCGAGGGGAACTTGGCGTAGGGCTGGCAGAGAGGGTCCCCGACGATGAGCAGTTGGTACGGGCCGGAAACGGATTGGTAGAACGCCTCCGCAAGCGAGCAACCCTCGGCGTAGTGCACCTGCAGGAAAGGGGTGGGGAACTTGTACTGTAGCGCGTAGGGTTCCATGACTGCGCCGGATGCGCCGGCGGCGCCGTTTCGCAAAAAGGCGGTCAGCGGAGTCTGGCTTGCCTTCTCGCGCAGAATTCCCCCGCAGCTGGTGAGGTGTTCGCAGATGGCGCCGGGCAGAATCTTGCTGCCGGATTTTTCCCAGTTGAAGCTGGCCGTGCCGATGAATGCGCCGGACACGTCCTTTTTCTTGCTGGGCAGCGTCCCCTTTTCGATGGTGGCTTTCCGTCCCAGTTCCTTCAGGCGTTCCACTGCACTTGGAATGCCCCATTCGCGCACCCGGGAACGGACGTTGCTGTTGGTCATGAAGTAGATCGTGCCACCGGGCATGCTGGCATCCGCTTTCACGCTTCGGGCTAGGTAGTTGCAGGCCTCTTCATACGAGTTTCCGCGTCCGCTCGTGTAGGCGAGCATGGTGGAGAGCATATACTGTGCTCCCTTGTAGGTTGGAACGGGAGATCGGTCACTGGTCCATCCCACCGCCGACTGGAAAGCGCGTGCTGGAGGCATATACACAGGAAGTGAACGGATTTTTTTGACCACCTTCTTGAAGTCGTCCCGCTTTCGGATCGAGACGAGGTCATCGTCCTCCTCCATATGTCCGATATCGCGCCAGCCTGCGTCCACACTCTTGTTCAGCATCCCGATGGCCGGTTCGCTCTCGCCCAGAAGCGCGAGTATGCAGCCATAGTTGTAGGTGAGGGTGACCGACTTCGGGTGCGCTTCGACAAGCTTCTGCATCACGGGTTTGAGTTTGAGCAACTCGTCGCGCTCCCATTGCTTTTCCTCCGCAGTTTCCTCCCGCTCCTCCTTTTTACGCGTCGCCGCCCGTTTGTGCTTCTCCTGGTAGAAGGCGGTGACCTTCGCGTTCTGTTCCTGCTCATCGGCTGTCATGGGAGGATCGAAACGGTACTCAAAGGGCCGGAGCGCGTACCAGTTGCTCGCGGAGCTTAGATAGTCGAGGTTGTGTGTGAACACGGACTGGTAGAGGTAGGTGAGACCCGTGATCGAAGCGCTCTTGCCAACGGTTTTCGGCAGTGTGCGCCGCCCTATGTCGGTGGAGATGTCGATGCGGTAGGGGAAATCAGCCGAATAGGCGATGCAGTTGATCTTGTCCAGGCGATTCTGCTTCTTCAGAGTCGAGAAAACCGGGCCTAGAATGTGCTTGCGAAAGTCATCCACTTTCATCACTTCAAAGGACTCGATACCATTGATCAGCATCACATTGTTGTCGGGGATTCCGCGCTCCTGGACGTATTTGTTGGCGATGGAGAGGGAAGCCCAGCTCTCGGCGTTCACGAGAACCAGCGTGCTTTCCGGGCTGCCCCCCGCCAGTGCGCCGCCAGCGGAGAGAAGGAATGCCGCGAGTCCGGCCATCATCATGCGTCTGCACTGTCTGGTCATGGGGTCGCTCCTTGATGCTGTGACCGCCTCGCCCCATCTTCTGTGGTCGAGATCTCCAGGGGTGAGAAACGAACGGCCTATAACCTACCGTTTCCGAGGCAAAAAAAAATGCGGCGCGCTGGTTGGCGCGCCGCATTTGCTGCAGGAGTCTGTTTGTTGGTCTGAATCTAGTATTCGACCTTGACGATTTTCTTGCTTTCGGAGCTCTTGAGGCAGGCGATGACGATCGCCAGCGCCTTGAGACCTTCCTCGCCGCTGATGCTCGGTTTCTCATCGTCGAGGATGCAGTCAATAAACTCATCCGGGATGCCACTGGGCACCTGAACCTCATTGGTGGCGACGGCGCCGACCTTGAACTGGGCTTGTTCACCGTTGGTCAGGCTAATCTCCACGGGGAAGTCGGGGTTGGCGCCGAGAACCATCTGGCCCTTGGTGCCGTAGATGACGGTGATGTTGTCTTCGGCCGCGCCATACGTCCAACTTGCGGTCAACTGCCCCATGGCGCCATTGGCCATGCGCAGAATGCAGACGGCGTTGTCATCGACGGTGATCAGTTCGTCTTTCTCATTCTTCTTGGCGAGTGTGTCGACGAATGCGCCGACTTCCTCCACCTCGCTGTCCAGCAACCAGCGGATGAGATCGGTCTTGTGCACCCCAAGGTCTCCCATGGTGCCGACAAAGGCCATTTCCTTCCGGAAGAACCAGGTATGGGGCCCGTTGTCCTGCGACCAAGTCTCCGGTCCACCGTGGCCAAAGGATGTGCGGAAACTCAGCACGTCTCCGATGGCGCCAGCCTGAATCAGTTCCCTGGCCTTGATGTGCGGCGGCATGAGGCGTTGGTTGTGCCCGATCATCAGCTTCTTGCCAGTCTTCTCCGCCGTCGCGATCATCTTCTTGGCGTCCTCGAGGGAAGTGGCCATAGGCTTTTCGCAGAGCACATGCTTGCCCGCTTCGAGGGCGGCGATAGTCAGCCGGGCGTGGTGGCAGTTTGGCGTCGCGACCACGATGGCTTCGATCTCCTCGATGGCCAGTAATTCCTCCTCGCTGTCAACCACCTTGGCGCCATACTGCTCGGCGAGCCACTCGGCGCGTTCGGCAATGGGGTCGTAGATGGCGACGACTTCGCCCCAGGGATTCGCCTTGATCTCGCAGGCGTGACGATAGATGGCGATGCTGCCCGCTCCAAAAAATCCGAATTTCACCACTTCTTCAGCCATTGCAGGTTCTCCGGTTCTTGCTCTGTCTCAACAGGTTGCTCCGGGCATCCTCCGAAGTTGTATTCTAGGGTGCGGCGGCACTGTGTGCAAGCGGTGCCGCCGCCCAGTTTTCCGGCTAGGCCATTTCCACGAAGCGCCGCAGGTTGTCCAGTCCGTTCTGGATGCCCGAGATCACCTCTTCCATGCCTTCGAACTCAATCGAGAGCACACCGTCGAAGCCTGCTTTTTTCATGACCCGCACGCATTGCAGGACAGGCACGTTCCCATGTCCGATCATGGCGCCGCGGCGGAAGTTTCCTCCACGTGTGAGCGCCCATCCCGTGCCGGGGAAGACATCGGTGCCGGGCTTGAGGTGGAAGTCCTTCGCGTGGCAGTGGAAGGCATAGGGCATGAGGCGGCCCACGGCGGTGGGCGGATCGTCGTCCGCGCAGACGAAGTTGCCCATGTCGATGAGCACGCCGAAGTTGGGATGATCGACAGCGGTGACGAGTTTTTCGACCCGGATGCTGTCCTGGCAGAAATGTCCATGGTTTTCCACCATGGTCTTGATGCCCTTGGTGGCGGCGTATTCTGTGACGCCGCGGCACCCTTCGGCTAGGCGCGGCAATGCGGCGTCAAAGCTTTTCGGGCCGACGTGGTCTGCGGCAAAGCCTCCGGTGGCATCATGGCGCATGCCCGGGACACCAAGAATCTCGGCGATGTCCACTTCGGCCTTGACGCGCTCGATCTCGGCCGCCAGGTCGCCGTCGGATCCCTTGAGGAAGTCGGCGCCGATGGTGTAGTTGGCAATCTCGATGCCGACCTTTTCGGCCTCGGCGCGCAGCTCGGCGGCGTACGCGGCGAGCGTCTTTCCCTCGGGCACAGCGATGGTGGAGAACTCGATCACGTCAAAGCCCATTTCCTTGGCTTTGGCGATGACCTCGATCTGCTGCATTGTCCCGGCGCGCACGAGGCGACTGTAACTGTAGGAACTGACTCCGATTTTCATGCTTGGCACTCCTGTTCGTATCTGTGGGGTTCTAGGGATCATGCGCGTCCGCAGGAAAAGCGGGGAGCGCGGTTTGACGTGGGTTAGCAGATGTCGTTGTCGCCTTCAAAATGGGCAATATCGACGAATTGTCCAGTTGTGCTGGATTGCTCGATGGCGAGACAGAGCGCGAGTGCGCGCCGTCCGTACTCTCCCGGCGTGAGCGAGCTTCCGACGCCCAGGACCGCATCCCGGAAACTGTCTTGGCTCCTGCAATGCGCGGCGGGGTTGATGGTGCTGGCAACCTGCTTCCCCCCCGCGATGCGGACCATCTCGACGGCATTGCCATTGAAGCCCATGCGGATGCGTCCCTCGGTGCCGTAGATTTCGAGGAATCCAGCGCCGCCGGGAAGGGTCCAGCTCAATTCGAGCGTGGCCGTTGCTCCGCTCTCGAAGCGGAAGAGGGCGTTGATGTTGTCAGGGACGTCGATGTCGGGCAAACGCGTATCGACGAGCCCGGCCACCGTCTTGGCGTCTCCCATGATCTGGCGCAGGAGATCGGCCATGTGGATGCCGATATCGACGAGCAGCCCTCCCTCGTGTTTCTTCTGGACGAACCAGTCGGCGCCTGGGCTCCAGCCCTTGTTGGGCGTTCCAGCGCCCGCGCGGATGCAGCGTGCGTGGAAGACCTCTCCGATGGCGCCGGACTCGACCGCGTCGACGATGCTGCGGTAGGGGGCGCTGTAGCGGATGCTCTGATTGATCTGGAGGACCACCCCGGCGGCCTTGGCGGCTGCGATCATCGCCGTGCTTTCCTCGAGAGATCCGGCCATGGGCTTTTCGCAGAGGACATGGAGTCCCGCCTCGCAGGCGGCAATGGTCTGCGGGCAGTGCAGGTCGTTGGGCGTGCAGATGGCGACCGCATCGACGAGCCCGGAGGCGAACAATGCATTGCAGTCGGTGAACCGAGTGGCATTTTCGAGTTCAAACGACTCGGCTCTCTCCGCCATGCGCTCTGGGAGAATATCACAAAGCGCTGTGACCTCGAACCCCCCGACAGTGGTGAAGGCGGGAAGGTGGTTCTTGGTGGCGATCATGCCGCAGCCGACGATGCCCACGCGGATGTTCTCTGCCATGGTCAGGCTCCTGATTGGTCTTCTTGCACAGTGGAATCCTACGACACCCCATCTTCGGATGGGGGATGCGTCCGGAACTTGCGAAATTCTAAGTGGTCTTTCCTACAAGGAAAGAGTGTTCCGAGAAAAAATATCACTTTTTTTCGAGCTGTGCCATGGGCTCACTGGGTTTGTCTGGGTGGCGTCGAGGAGCGAGTTGGATTCTTGCTGCGTGTAGGCTCCTAGGCGTCCGCAGTGGGTGTCAGCCCTCCGCTGCCTTGTACTCCAACCTTGGGGGAATCATGGCTGCCAGTCCTGTGGCGCCCATGAGCCCCCCCATGATCATGAGGAGGGCGACGCTGTCTTCGTCGAGGTTGCCGCCGGAGACGCCCACAAACATGCCCAACGCCATGAACCCCAAGAACATGGTCAGCAGCGCGATGGCCAGCGCACCACGCTTGAAGACCAGCGAGAGATAGGCGACGAGGAGGACCGTCAGCAGACCCATGGCTATCATGCCCCAGAAGATAGGCTCGCCGAGCCCATCCCCGAAATCTCCAAACATGTGGCGTGGAATCAGGAGGAACGCGGTGAAAACGGCGGCGATGTACACGAGCATCGGGCGCAGGGCGCCCCAGAGCTTCTGAAAAATCAGGGAGGTTGTCGAGATGGGTAGTAGCGCTAGCCCTTGCAGCGTGCTGGCGCGCACTTCGCGTCCGAACAACCCGGCACCGATGAAGAGCGCTTCGAAACCCGCACCAAAGAGGGCGAATCCCATCAGCCCCTCACCGTAGTCGGATAGGTCGAACCGGCTACAGGCGCCATACCAACTGCCGTTGTAGGAGTTGAGCAGCTCGAAGAAAACCGGCAAGCCGAAGATGGCCAGGGCGCGGAGAGTGAACAGGAGCCAACCCCCGACCCCGAAGTGAAACTCCTTCCAGGCGAGCGCGTTGACTGCGGGGGGGCGGCCTCCTCGGAGAAACCTGTGTAGCCTGGAAGGGGGTCGTCGCGGGGCACCCTCCTCGGCGCTGCTCCCGGTCTTTTTCTTCTTCTTGGCTTTCCGCGAGAGACCGGACGCGCCTGCGGGGGGGCGGCGAGTCGTCCAGTCGAAAAGGAGCCAGGCGAGACCGAAACAGGCAACGGAAGCGGCGATGGCGAAGGTGGCCTGCAGCGCCCAGGGGAAGTCGGTGTATCCCGTGCGTAAGATCTTGCCTGCCTGTGTGATGGGGGATGACTCTGTGAGCCATTTGCAGGCCCATTTCCCGTAGGCATTCACCCACCCGTTTTTTCGCAGCATTCCATCGCGGACCATTTCCCGGAGGACCTCGCGGCCCCAGTAGGGGAAGACGAGGTAGGCGAAGAGTGTGCCGCCGGTGAGCATGGCGGCGCTGCCGCCGCGGCGACAGAGGACCGACCAGAACAACGCCATGTTGGCGAGAAAGATGGTGTAGGTGGTCAACACGATGTAGCCGGCCAGGATCTGGCGCGATGAGATGCCGCCCAAGGTCACGGCCAGGACGGTGAAGGGGATCTGGGCCAGGACTAGGAAGAGCACGAGGAGGAGGCGGCTGGTGGACTTTCCCAGCATGATGGCGGCTGGGCTCAACGCGGTCATGCGGAGCAGGACGAGCGTGCCCTCCTCCTTCTCCTCCGTGATGGCTGTGGCGAACTGCTGTATACCGGTGATGGTGATGGCGACCAGATTGATCACCATCAGGTACTGGAAGAACTGCAGGCCCGGGGCGTTCCTCCACCCTGCGCTATCCGACACGATCTTGAGAAAGAACCACACGAAGACCAGCATCGCGCAGCGCCGCAGATAGAGACCGTACCCCCGGGACTCGGTCAGCAGGGATCGGTGAAACAATGCGAATACGGGCCACCTCATGTCGGCACCCCCGGGTCGGTGAGGTCCATGAAGGCGCGTTTCAACTCCCGCTTGCCGGACCTGAACCCAGTGACGCGCCCCCCCGCGTCCATGACCGTGCGCAGGAGCAGGTTGGGATCTGCGGACTCCGCAGAAACCGTTGCGGTGTAGGAGTTGGACGCGCCGTCTCGCTCGATATCGCTCACGCCCTCGAGGGCGCGCAGCGCTTCGGCGACCTCTTCGCTCGGCTGGTCGAGAGTGAGGGTGAAGGTGCGTGTGTCTCCGTCGTCGGCGGAGAGGCCCTCGATGGGGCCGCTGTACTTGGTGCGACCACGGTCCACGATGGTGATGCTGTCGCAGACGTCGCCAAGTTCGGTGAGAATGTGGGAGCTGATGAAAACGGTCTTTCCCATGCCGCGCAGCTCCTGGAGGATCTCCATGAGTTCGATGCGGGCTCTGGGGTCCAGTCCGCTGGCCGGTTCGTCCAGTAGGAGCACTTCCGGATCATTCACCAGCACGCGGGCGAGGCTGACCCGCTGCTGCATGCCCCGCGAAAGGGTCTTGAGAAAGTCGTCACGCCGTCCGCCCATGTCCGTAAGCTCGAGAATGTCGTTGATGGTCGATGCGCGCTCCTTGGTGCCGAGCCCGTAGGCGGCGGCGAAGAAGTCGAGATACTCGAAGACCGTCATCTGGCGGTACATGCTGAACTGGTCGGGCATGAAACCGATGCGCTGGCGCACCTTCTTGTACTCTCTGGCGATGTCCATGCCAAGAACGCGAATGGTCCCCACTTGGGGTTTGAGGAGAGTCGCGATGAGCTTGAGCGAGGTGGTTTTCCCCGCACCGTTGGGACCGACGAATCCGTGGATGGATCCCTTGTGCACCTCGAAGCTGATGCCGTCCAGCGCAGTGTGCTTTTTGTAGGCGTAGCTCACGCGCTCCATTTTGATGACCGGTGTCTGGGCGTTTTCGCTCATGGTCCCTCGCTCTCCGGCTCGGTTCGATAGACGACAAGATGGTACAGGGTGAAGCCCAGGTGTTTCTTGAAACGCGGTTCCGTCACACGGAAGAATTTTGCGCTGTCCATGAGCAGGAAGACATCCACCCGGTCTGGTTCGGAGCGCCGCGGTTTGATGCACTGGCGCACGGCGTCGGTGCCGCCCAAGGCGCAAAAGGCGCTGAGCGCGGGCGCGGCGCTGTCCGCCACCTTGGCGAGGTGCTGCTCGGGGGGCTCCTCCGTGTTGTACCTTCCATAGCGGTGGTTGTACGAAAACCCCGCCTGAACGGTGCCTTTGCTGTAAAATGTGTCAAATGGTGCTGAATTCCTAGAACTTGCCAGTGTCTGTAGCCGTTGCTGATGCAGGTCCAGCACTCGGTCGCCCTGCACGCACCAAGCTCGGCGCATGCCCGTGAGGCAGACACGGTCGAAGGTGATGTTCAGCTTTGTCAGTCCCACCTTGTCATGGCCCATGGTCACCTTGATCGGGCTGAGAATGGGCCCCGGCATCACGGCTTTGTGCACATAGCTACAGCTGGAGAAGAGAGGCATGTCGATGAGAAACGCGGCGCCGACACCGTTCTGCGTCATGCCCTTGACCGCCGCATTGGCATGCGCGGTGGAAAAGAGACCCGCAGGCACGTCGTAGGAGAGTTTGTAGGTGTCGCCGTCGGTGACGAAAGCGCTGGTCCACTGTGTGACGGCGTATTGGCCGGGTTCGAGCGCCCGGGCATAGTTGATGGATGTCACGGTTGATTCCTCCCCATATCCCCGGCGGCCGATGAGGAGGAACAGAATCGAGAAGAGGACTGCGGAGACTAGGAGCAGGAGAATGGGGCGGGCGCAATTCCGCTTGCGAAAGCCGAGGAAAAAGCATCCCGGTCCAACGATGCCGATATACAGTGCCGACACGCAAAGAAAAAGAATCCAATTGTGCTTGGGGCGCACGACTTGCCCCAGGTTCCGCAGCAGGCTGCTATCCAGGCTTCCCACGTAGGACTTTGTATTCACGAGCTTAGAGCAGGGGAAGCCTGTCTCGTCGAGAATTTGCTGCGTGATCTTCGCCGGTGTCTCCTGGTGCCAGACGATGCGTCCGTCGCAGATGCGGGTCTGGCTGGCTTCCTGGTGATTGAGTGAGGTCATCTCCTTGCCAAAGAGGGGGAATCTCCCCGTCTCGGTAGTGCACACATGCACGGTTCCACCCAGGCGAAGCCAGTTCATGAAGGCTCTGCGGCGCGCGGGTCCCCAGCGGGGGGCATGTCCCAGCGTGACCGCGTGCAATCCCCGGGTCGCTTCGACCAGTGGGGGAAAGAGCGTGTCGGGGAAGGGGCGTAGCCCAGCCTGGCGACTGGCGATGGTGCGTTCGGAGGTCAGGCATACGGAACCAGGCGCGCCGAGAGTGGGGTTTTTCACATCATAGGAACCACCACGCCCCCAACGCAGCTTCCACGCCCTGTTGTTTGTGGATATGCGCGGGTAGAACTGGACCCATCGGCTGGAGAAGGGAGCCACGGCGATGGCACGAACGAGCGGAGCGCCAGCCCGGAAGCTTCCGTGGGCGTTTCGTTCCAGCTGGATCATGCCTTCGAAGGGTTCGGGGCGGGGGTTGGACACCAGCACCGAAAGCACGGCGAAGGTCCGAGGCACCACCTTGCCATCGAATCCCCAGCGGGTCTCCTCCACCTCCAGCGCCGCACTGCGCAGACAGAGAAGCAGAAGCAGCGGAATCCAGAGACGAACACGTTGGCGGATGACGGCGGGCATGCGGTTCATTCCGTTTTCGAGTATTTCGTCATTTCGGCGAGGCGCATGGCGTGCGCGCACTCCGCAACGGAGGGGGAGACACGCCAGGGCAGGCCCCCGAGCCAGCAAGCCAGGAGAAACTCCAGTTCCACCCCCTTCGTGCGAGGTGGTGGAATGTGGAGATCGCGACTCGTGTTTGCCAGCTGAACTTGCAGGACGGCGCCGGCATCCGGCGCGACGCGGGCGACGAGTTTTCCAGCCGTTCCCTCAACGACAATTTCCCAGGCGACCTGGGCGGGAAGATTGCTCTTGGCCCATTCGGCTGTCACAGAATTTGTCTGCCAGCGGACGCAGGTCTGTCCGCTGTCTTGGACGATGAGGGCATCGGGCAGAAATCCAAGCCAGCCGAACAGGTCGGCATCGCTCCAGACCTCCCACTTGGTTGTCGGTCCGACTGGGCGCTGGAGGGTGAATCTCTCGGTCTGTCCGAGTGCGCCGGACGTCAGAACCTCCGACAGTTTGGCTGCCCATGGAACAAAGCGCAAACTGCCTAGGACCGCATTTGGCGTCCGTCGTTTTTTCAGGGCGATGGCAAGTCGGTCGAGAGCGCCTGCATCCGCTGCGGGGGCGGCGCTGAAAAGGAGCGGAATCCGCTGTCGGAGCGCATGCCGAAGGATGGACTCGCATTCTGCCACAGGCAAGGTGAGGACCACCATGCCCGTGCTTTCGGGAAGTGGGTCTTCGGGGCGGCTGGAGAAAACGTGCGCCTCGGGGGCGGCGGCGCGAACTGCGATCGACACGGCGTGATGCTGCACGGCATCGCTTTCGACCACCACCACTACTTGTCTCTCTCTGTCCCCCCCCGTCACACCAAGCTCCTGCGCATTTTCTGTGGAGGGGTGATTCCCCCTCCATTTCCATAGACGTTGCGGAACTCTTCCGTGGCGGTCTGGTGGCGTCTGTGATCATCCTCCGAGAAGGATTTTTTCCGTTCCCTCGTGTCCGCTTCCAGCAGAGGCGCCCCGAGCCGGAGAAGACCGTCAAGCGATTGGGCTAGATTCTTCTCGTCCCGCAGAAAGATTTCCTGCACCGTTTCGAGCGCGGGGGTGTCGTCGCGTGCAAGCGCCTGGGCCAATTCCTCGGTTTCTTCACCGAGTTCGGCCTGATGTCCGGTCGTTGAGACTTGCGCCTGCAGCGTTTCCTGGAGAAGTTGAAGGCAGCGTGTGAGAGGGTTTTCGCGAACCAGCTGGGATCGTCGTGTGGCTCTCATTGCCTCGTCGGCGAGCACTGCGCAGCGCTTGTAGCCCTCGCATCTCAGATTGGCGGATTTCTCCTGCGCCACGAGGGGTAGCAGCTCGGCGATGCGCTCGCATGCGACATCGCGGCGCGCAGTGCAGACCGAGCGGTTCATCTCCACCAGCGTATGGCGGTGGATGCGTTGTCTAGCAGTCATGGCATTCCACCTGTTCTCGGGGCAATGTTGTTGGCGCCTGCATGACCCATGTGTCCGACCCGACACGGCAGCAGGCGCGGAGCCGTCCAAGCACATAGGCTTTGGCATCCATGGCCGCCTCGAGAATCGAGCAGCCAGTGGCCATTCGCGCGGCCATTGCCGCGCTGAGCGAACAGCCGGTTCCGTGTGTGGTCTGCACCTCGATGCGTGGCGTGGTCAATGCATGCAGGCGTCCGTCCTCGCAGAGGATGTCGGTGGCGTTCGCACTGTTGGAATGCCCCCCCTTGACCAGCACGGCCACATTGTATCGTGCGGATAGTTCGCGAGCGGCTTCCTGCGCTGCCTTGTCACCCTCGATGGGGCGCTCGAGAAGAATCTCTGCTTCGGGAAGATTGGGCGTGATCACCCGGGCCATGGGGAGGAGTCGCTCCTGGAGTGCCTGGATGGCATCCCCCTGGAGGAGCCGCGCCCCGCTTGTTGCCACCATGACGGGATCCACGACAAGGGGCAGTTCTGGGTGTGCGGAGAGCGCGTCCGCCGCTGTTTCGACGAGTTCGGCGGAAAAGAGCATGCCGGTCTTGGCCGCACCCACATGAAAGGCGGAAAGCACTGCCTCGATCTGTTTGCGCACCACCTCTGCGGACACGGCCTGCACCGCCGAAACCCGGGTGGGGTTCTGCGCCGTCACGGCAGTAATCGCCGTGGCGCCGAACACGCCAAAGTAGGTGAATGCGGCAAGATCAGCCTGGATTCCCGCCCCTCCTCCACTGTCGCTCCCAGCGATGCTGAGCGCGGTGGAAGCGTATGCACTCCGTTTCGTCATGGTTGCTCTTTGGCTGCTGTGACCTTCCACTGGACGTCCGCAGAGCCCACGATTTCGAAGGTGAATTGACCGCTTCGATGGATCCAGCAGATCTGTTCCGTTTCGGAGTTGCTGCGATTGCGGACGATCTCCCTTCCCTCCTCATCCCGCACGATGACCAGGAGAGTGCCGGCGCCGGCGAATTGGCGAGAGAGGCGCCAGCTCCCTTCGGTGATGTGCAGCGTAGAGGTTGCAGCCTTCCCCCCTTCACCCGTCCAAGCCGCCACGGTCACAGGCCGTTTAACCTGCTTTCTCTCTTGAACCAGATCCCACTCTTCAATCACAGCCAGGTATTGCTCGATTGAGATCGTCCAGTCCAGCGCCTCGTCGGCACTGACGGAGAGATAGTAGATCCCTCTGTCCCGTCGTTTGGCGCGGACGGAAAAGGTGCGGCGCTTCTTCTGATTGGTGAAAACCGAGATTTCCTCACCTTGCTGATTGCAGAGGGCGACCCGGAAAGGACCTTTGCCACGCGGAATGCAGCGCACGATGTATTTCGCCCCATTGAGCGTGAACATTCGCGTTTGTGCCGTTCCCGTGGTTCTCCAGATATCGGTCTGGACCCAGCGGGGGGTCTGCGCCAGCAGGAGCGTTGGGCTAGCGAGGAGGACCAGAAGCGCGATCATGCGTGTCATTGCAGTATTCCTTGTCATTCTACCTGTGGTTCGCCGAGGGGAGGATGTCAGAAAAGAGGTGGTTCGGTCTCCTCCCGCCCTTTTCACCATCAAAATACCCGTTGCGCAGGCTCTTTTCAATGGGGCATCATAGTCGGAAAGGAGGGAGCATCTCCATTGTGTAGATGGCGCAGGAACTTGGCCCGGGGCATGAACTCCGCCCCCAAGCTCTCGAGGTGTGGTGTGTGCACTTGGCAGTCAATCAGGTCAAAGCCGCGGGCGAGCAACTCCGGACAGAGAGTCAGTAGCGCCGCCTTGCTGGCGTCGGGTTTTTTCGAGAACATGGATTCTCCGCAGAAGCAGGTGCCAGATGCCACTCCGTACAGTCCCCCCACAAGCTCGCCGTCGTGCCACGTTTCCACAGAGTGAGCCAAGCCCCGCTCGTGGAGTTGCAGGTAGGCGTCTCGCATCTCAGGCGTGATCCAGGTCCCCGCCTGTCCGGGGCGGGGCATGTCGGCGCAGGCCAAGACCACCTGCTCGAACGCTTGGTTGGAGGTCACGATGAAGCGATCCGAACGCAGCACTCGTCTCATGGCTTTCGAGGTATGCACGTGTTCTGGTCGCAGGACGAACCGAGGGTCGGGAGACCACCAAAGAACGGGCTCGCCCTCGCTGTACCAAGGAAAGATCCCGCTTTTGTAGGCCAGCTCCAGGCGTGGGGCGGAAAGGTCGCCACCCACAGCGAGCAAACCATCCTCCCGTCCGGATTCGACCGGGGGGAAGACGATCTCGGGTCCCAGGAGAAACACAGGCATGATTCGGTGCGCCTGACGCTATGAACGTGGACGGGGCCAGATGTAAAGGCTGTCTACAAAAATCGCCGCTCCATCGGGGCAGCCGAATGCTCGAAACCGCCGGAGGCAGCCCCATCGGCGGCGTCCGGCACTATCGAATGGCGTCGCCTGTCACCTTGTCGACGACCTGGAACTCGTCCACGCGTGTGTTGACATCGGCGACAAAGGAGAGTTTGTCGTTGAACTCCTCCTTGAGTTCTTTGATGACCATGCGATCCTCATTGGTCAGACGCTCAAGCACCGTCGGGTGCACGGTGACCACGAGTTCCGTCTCAGTCCGGCGGCGCTGCAGCATCTCCTGGAGTCGTCGCTGAATCTCGACACTGAGCGTGACAGGGGATTTGACCAGGCCCTTGCCCCGGCAGTAGGGGCAGGCTTTGAACATGCTGTCGCGGACGCTTTCCTCGGCTCGCTGCCGAGTCATCTCCACCAACCCGAAGATGCTGATTTGGCTGACCTTTGTGCGTGCACGGTCTTCCTGCAGCGCGGTCTTCAGCTCCTTTGACACAGCTTGCCGGTCCTCGCGGGACCGCATGTCGATGAAGTCGATGACAATGAGTCCACCCACATTGCGCAGACGGAGCTGGCGCGCCACCTCCTTGGCGGCCTCGAGATTGGTGATCAGGATGGTTTCGGGATGTCCCTTGGCACTGCGGTGTTTGCCCGTGTTGACGTCGATGGCGATCAACGCCTCCGTTTCGTCAACGACAAGGTAGCCTCCGCTCGGCAGGTTGACTTTGCGCCCGTAGATGGCTTCGATCTGCTGGGACACTCCATACTGCAGGAACAGGGGTTTCGCCTTGCGGTAGGGAAGAATTCTCACCTGCTCCCCGCGACTCATGGCCTTGACCATGCGCTCGGCGGTTGCGAAGACATCGGGGGAGTCGGTGACGATCTCGTCCACGTCCTCGGTCAGGTAGTCTCGGATGCAGCGTTCCGCAAGATCCGGTTCCTGATAGACGCAGATGGGGGATCTTTGCTTGGCAGTTTCCTCCGCCTGATGCCAGGCGGCCAGCAAGATGTCCAGGTCGCGCTGGAACACTTCGGGCTTGCGTCCCGCACCAACCGTGCGGCAGATAACGCCCATGCCCTTGGGCATCTCAAGGTCGCGGATGATCTCCCGCAGGCGCCTCTTCTCGTCGCGATCCTCGACTCGTTTGGACACACCGCGATGGGGGGAGTTGGGCATGAGCACAAGATATCGACCGGCAATGCTCAAATTGGTCGTGACTCGTGCTCCCTTCGTGCCAATGGGTCCCTTCTTCGCCTGTACGAGAACATCTGATTCCTCCTTGAAGAGGTCGGGGATGTCCTCTACGCTGACCTGGCTCTGCTGACGGGATCGTCCCGGGTTTCGTCCGCTCCGGGAGCGGTTGCGGGAGTTGTTCCCGTCTCTGCGATTCCTGTCGTCGCGATTGCCATCCCGGGCATTTCCCGAGCGTCCCCCTTCACGGCGGTTGTCCTGTCGGTCGGGCTTGGCCCTGTCGCTGTCCGCGGGTTTTCCGCCCCTGGGTTTCCTTACTTCGTCCGAGGGTGCAGTGTCTTCACCGAACACAGTCTTTTTGAGACGGTTCCAGAGGCTTGCCTTCTGTTTTGGGGCGGTGTCCTGCTCCGGACTCTTGCCTGTTTCCTGGTCCTCCGGTCTCTTCCGGCTTCGCCCCCTGCCACGACGCCCGCGACGAGACCGCTTTTTCTGGGCCTCGTCGTCGTCACTCGCCTGTTTGTTGCCGCCGGGCTCGCCTGCCTTGCTG
>JAGLDW010000335.1 GCA_023145395.1 Lentisphaeria bacterium
ATCGCGCTCGAACTTCGAGATCGCCATCGCGCTGAGGTCAGCGCGTTTCGCTGCCTCTCTCTGCGACAGCCCCGCCGCGAGCCGGGCTTGCTTGATCCGTTCGCCGATCATGACCTCGTCCTGGGTTTACAAAACACATACCATCTGACTGTTTTGTAAACCTCGGCACTGGCCAGGTCAATGAACTATTTCCATTTTGGAAACAGCTCACCGAGCTTGATCACTGATCAAGTTCTCCCCGTGGCCATCAGCTTGATCACTGCTCAAGCTGGCAGCCGAGGAACAGCTTGCCTTCCTCGCCCGACAACGCCGGTGTGGTCACCGTGGCCCGCCATTTCTCCCGGGCCGAGGAGGTGAAGCATGATCGAAGTACCCGTACCGGAACCACCGAGCCCCCGCGAAGAGGTGATCCAGATCCTGGCCGAAGGGCTCTGGGAACTGGTCGTCCGTGGGCGCAGGCCTGACAAGCGCAGGTCGTCGTCCGCGCCTACGCAACCAACCGAAGATAAAGAAAGATTTCATTCCTCTGCCCGATGCGAATGACTGAAGCCACGTAGCGTTTGAACTTGCAGTCGGGTGCGAGCAGGAGCAGTATTAGATAACACGATAAGCCAATTCTTGACAATACGTGTGCGGATTGCTAACCTTCTAGTCAGGATGTCACATGGCGAACCGAAAAATGCACATGATTGTTGGGGCTGCCGCTGGTGATGCCAGCGCTTGCGTTCTCGCCCGTGATCAAGAGCCGGCCCATCAGCTCGTAGAAACTCTTGGCGGCGTGCTCGCGGGCACCTTGGCCGGGAGACTCCCCGACATCATCGAGCCCGCGCTTCATCCAGGACATCGCAGCATCGCGCACGCCATGCTTCCCACTGGCGCGGCGGGAGTTGCGGTGGTCCCACGCCTACGCGCCGGTCAGCAGCACGTTCGGCGGTGGGCCGATCAATGCCACGCACGTCACGATGGTGCCGAGAACCTGCTCGCGCAGTTTCTCTGGTGGCTCGCCGAGATGGCATGTCGGCTCGTATCGGGCGCAGTTGCTGGGAGCGCGGCGGGTTACGCGTCCCACCTCGTCTTGGATGCGACCACCCCAATGGAATTGCCGCTGCTTGCGTGAGGGAGGAGATCAAGATGGCCATCGAACAGAAAGAACTCGGACAGCGGCTGAAAGGTGCGCGCGAGGCCTGCGGGATGACCCAGGACGATGTTGCGCGGCAACTCAGCGTCTCACGGTCAACCGTGGCCCAGATGGAGCTCGGCAACCGTGCGGTTACGGGCATCGAGTTGTCACGCCTCGCCTATCTGTTCGGCAAAGACCTGCAGAGCTTTGTCGCAGTCGAGGCTCCCGATCAGGAGGACGCCCTGGTCGCGCTCTT
>JAGLDW010000336.1 GCA_023145395.1 Lentisphaeria bacterium
AGCACGAAGTAGGTCTGAAAGGTTCGCCGCCACTGTGCTTGCGGCAGTGGAGCGACGATTGGCTTAAGGTACGACTGGCGAAGATTCCTCCGCCGCTACTGTCCTTGCGGCAGTGGAGCGACGATGGGAAGGGGGGCAGAGCTCGCCCTCTTTTCCCTTATCGTCGCTCCACCGGGACAAGCCCGGTGGCGGCGGATGCAAGCGATTCTGGCCTTTTTTCCTTATCGTCGCTCCACCGGGACAAGCCCGGTGGCGGCGGAGTTTCGGATACCGATCACTGATCACCCTCCTTCGCCCGCGCTTTCCTCGCCAGTGGCCTGGGCCGTGTCGACGAGGGGGGGGGCGGCGGCCAGTTCGGTCATGGTGATGGTGAGGGCCGGATGATTCTGCAGCAGGGATCCCGGAAAATTCTGCGTGATGGGTCCGAGCAGTGCGCGGCGCCAGAGCCCGGCGTGCCAATTGCGCATGAAGGTGAGATGAAAGCGTTTGCTCTTGAGCATTTCATACATTCCGATGGTCACGGCGCGCGTGGGCAGCACATCGGCATTTCCCTTCGTGCCGCCCATCAGCATCTGCGCGGTGGACATGGGCGAGATGGTCAACGTGCGGGTCTTGCAGTTGCGGAAGCTCTCCAGGTCGTCGGATTCTCCAAGCATGGTCGGGGGATCGTTGAAGGCGACGTGTCCGGTGATGCCGAAACCAGCCCAGCAAATGTCCGCACCGCCGATCTCGTCGATGAGTTCGGTCACCTTCTCGGGACAATCCGGTTCGGGGAAGATGATATTTTCGGGCAGCGGGCGGTCTTTGGGATCGAGCAGTCCGAAGAAGGTCTCGTCCATGAAGCGGCGAAAACTTAGCGGATGATCCGTGGGGATGAGCTGGTCGTCGTCATCGAGGTACTCGTCCATATTGACCGTGCGCAGATTACGGCAGGAGAGCCCGCGCCGCCGCAGTTCCTCGACAAAGGCCCGGTAGTCGAGCGGCCCGACTGGGCAGATGGCCGTCAGCATCTCCCCCCGCTTCTGCTTTGCCTCCAGCAGATCTGCGAACTCCGCGGCAATGGCCTGGTGCAAGACGCCGATGTTGGGCACGACGGTAATCTTGTCCCCCCACTGCGCCGGAAGATCCGCCACTCGCATTTCCTGCATGTTCATTGGTTGTTCTCCTTCAGTGGCAATTTCGCACCGTCCTCGCAGATGGATTTCTGATACTCAAAGGCCCAGATGATGAGTGGACGTAGGTTCAGAATGGCACGGAACTCTCCTTGCGCGGTCCAAGCAGCCGGCGTGCGGAACCAGAGTCCGAAGCGGCGGTAGATCACGTCGTGGAGCGCCTTCAGCACTTCGAAGGCCTCCTGCCGACACCCCCGGTCCAGCAACTGGGCCGCGAAGGACATGTTCAGGCCGGAGAGGATTTCCTCCACCTGGCACCCCGTCGTGTTGAACATGCTCCGTGCACCTTCTTCCTCGCTGTCGCGGGCGTCTCCCGAAATGTTTCGAGCACCATAGGCGCCGTCGTGGAACTCGCGGAAGTTGCGCTGGTAGGCGAGCAGTAGGCTGGCGCGCACACGCTCGTCGGCTAGAAGATCCTTCAGGCCGCAGATCCGGCCGTACCATACGCCGAAGAGCGCGTCCACGAAGATGGTTTTGCTGAAGGGTCCGTCCGTGTCAAAGCGGTACTTCTCTCCGTCCCAGAGCTTGTCCTCGAAGGCTGCGGGTCCTGTCGTCGCGACCGTGCTCCAAGTGCGGGTGAACTCGTGATCCTGCAGGCGGCCGGCCAGTTTCATCGCACCGTTCACCGCCGAGATCCAGAGCCCTCCACAGTAGGCGCTGGGCCCGGTCATGGGAATGTTGTCCATGGTCTGGTCGGGCGTTCCATCGTTCTCGATGAGGCCATCCCCATCCGTGTCGTGCCGGGCCAGGTATTCGAGCGCCAGCTTGACAGCAGGCCAGCAGTCCTTCAGCAGCGCGTCGTCGTCGAGCCAGTTCACATCGCGGCAGAGCGCCAGCACGAACTGGCAGTTGAGATCCTTCCAGCGATTGCTGTCCTGGTGGACATAGGAATTGCAGACGAAAGACGGGTCTTCCTTGGGCTCGCCAAAATCGTGAGGGGCGGCGCCCGCCACCTTGGCGGGGAAGAGCGCGCCGGTGTGTGGGGATCTTCGGCTGTGCGCGTCCTGCTGGAGGATCAGCTTGGCGAAGCGGCGGATGACATTCTTCTCCAGCTCCGGCCAGTGCATGAGCAGGACGAACGATCCGTAGACCCAGAGGTCGAGAGTGCAGTAATAGGGGTAGTCGGGGCACTCGATGATGGCAAAGAAGGGGTCCTCCCCCGGCTGCTCAAGCGTGCCATCCGTCCACACCGTATACCCATCGACCAGCAAGTAGCACTCGTTGAAGAGCATGGAGTAGTACCAGTCGGGCACGGACTGGTCCGAGGTCACTTCGTCATGCCACTGGTCGATGTCGGCGGACCACTGCTCCCAATTTCGCAATGCCTCTCCCGCGATCTCCACAGCGTGGGTTCCCTCCGCGCCGAAGAAACGGGTGTGACGACGTAAATGGCGACGCCCTCCCCCCATCTCGACGATAGGCAGATCCCAAGCGAGCGCCATGGGGACGGACAGCCGCTCCCCCGGGGCAAGCTCGACCTCCACGCAGAGCGCACCGGCCAACTCGTGCCCAGCCACGCAGAGCGGAGACGCAGGATCGTCGTCGAGACGTCCATTGCCGGCGAAGGGATCCCAGACTTCACGGCCAGGTCCCCTGGGATTGAAGGCGGTGCGAATGCTGACGCGGCGGCGCTCGTCCTGCAACGCGGCGATGCAGAACTGCCCGTCTCCCTCACGCATGGGCATGCCTGCGGGTTCTCTGCCCATGAGGACGCCTTTGAGTTCCCCGCCCCCGTCGAGTGGCAGATGGCAGGGCGCATTGACGCCGCCGCCGGTGCAATCGGAGGGCTTGCCGTCGCCAAAGTCCCGGAACCAACCCGCCATGTTGGTGAAACTGAACAGGAGCGAGACACGGACGGGGCGGTCGTGCTGGTTCTCCAGATGCCAGGCAAAGACGGCCAGGGGCAGACTGGATTCGCGGTAGTTGTCGGGGAGAATGGGGGAGAACTGCTCGCACAGCATGGAGACGGGCAGGTCCTCTGTCGCAGGATAGTGGTGCCAGGCTTTTGGGAACAGGCTGTAGTACGTCGCGGCGGCGCCAGTGTAGGTCCAATCCCAGCTTCCTAGATTCCCGCGGACCGGCTCCTTTCCTGGCGCAGCAGTTGGATGGCCCGGATGCAGTGCGACCGCGCGCGCCTCGCCCCCTTGCGCACACTGGCGCACGGCGAACATGTTGGCGGGCAGGTTGAAATGCTTGAGAGCACCTGTCTTGAGCGTCCAGCGTCCAAAACCGCCCTGGTAGTTGCGCACGATTCCCCCGGCGCCCATTCCGCCCAAGGGCATTCCCTGGCAATGTCCTCCGTCCTTGCATTTCGAATGCGTGGGCGTGGGGGCGACCTCCGGTTCTGCCGTGAAAGGCCAAGCCCAGGCTTGGGGGGGGACACCATCGGGAAAATGGGAGGATGAATCGGCTGCCGTCATGCTGATTTTCCTTGTTCCTCGTTCGTCTATTGGCACTGTGGCTACTTTGCCTTGCCGTCCGCACCCAGCGCGACGATCAGT
>JAGLDW010000337.1 GCA_023145395.1 Lentisphaeria bacterium
AAGGGCTCGCCGAAGTTGATTTTCGCCATGCCGATGCTGGCAAGCCGGGAAAGATCCTCCAGCGAAATACCGCAGGTGCCGTGCTGAACCAGGGGCACGTCCACGGCCTGGTTGATTTGGGCAAGGAGATCGAAATCGATGCCGGTCTGCTGCTGGTAGACTCCGTGGATTGTGCCAACCGAGACAGCGAGCAAGTCCACACCGGTCTGAGCGACGAAATCCACGGCTTCGACAAGCTCTGTGCGGCCGGGGGGAACAGTGGGCTTCTCAGGCACGGGAATGCGCCCGATCTGACTCTCCTGTTTGGGTTCGTTGCCGGCGACGTAGCCAATTTCCGCCTCGACACTGACCCCTCGGGGATGCGCCAGGCGCAGCGTTTCGCGGGTCATGCCCACGTTGTCCGCGAACGGCTCATGCGAGCCATCAATCATCACGGACGTGAGACCCGCATCCATCGCCTCCGCACACACTTCCACGCTCTTGCCGTGGTCGAGCTGGAGGCAGACTGGCACGGTGATTCCAAGCTCCCCCGCCAATGCCTCGACCTGCTTCACGAAGAAGGGCATGCCACGGTAGGCCGTGTTCGGGTGATACACCTGAATAATGACAGGCGCCTGCATCTCCTGGGACGCTTCGAGCGCTGCGCGGGTGATGTCGTAGGTCGCGCCATTCGTGTTCAAGGCGGGGACTGCGTAGCCGTCCTCCTTCGCCTGCCGGACCATCCGTGTCACATTCTCGAACATGGTCTTTCTCCTGGAAAAGATTTTCTTGGCTAGCCAAGAAAATCTATATTAAGCAGCCGTGCGAAGCGCCGCAGCGTCTCGGCGTGGTGCCCCTCTGAGACGGCCACGTGGTGGGGCATGCCAGCGTGCACCAAGTCGTCAAAGAGATCGCACACATCGAGTCCATCGACGTGGGCGAGTCCATTGGTTCCCTGAAGCAAGCGTTTCGGCTCGATCGTCTCGCCTTCGAAGGCAGTAAGCCGGTAGGTGTTGTCACAACGCCAGATCCGGTGGACCGTAATGGGCATTCCGACCCGGAGATTGGCGTCGATCACGGCTGCTTTCTGATTGTTGAAGTGGCGTGCTATGCGGGGTCCGAACTCGCTGTCGACGGGCTCGCACAGGCCGATGGGGGCATTGCCCGCGTGCCAGAGAGTGATGGTCTCACGGTCGTGCTCGAGCCAGTCGGACAGATAGGTCTGCCCCAGCCCGAGCGCTTCGCCCGCGAGGAGGCTGACCGCGCCGTCCACATCGCCTTCGCAGGCCACGGACCGACCCTCGGTGCCAAGGCGCACCATGCCCAGGTAGGGCCACTGCCCCACTACATTGGGCAGTTCCGACCAGCAGCGGACCGCCAGTCCATCCAAATGATTTCCGTCCAGCAGTTTCTTCATGGCCAGGTAGTAGCGTGAGGCCACGGGCAGTTCGTCCTCCGTGACCCCCGCCAGACGCATGCCGGTTTCCCGGACACGCGCGAGGTCCTCCTGGATCTCCTGCTCGCCAAACTCGTCCATCATGGCGACAAACTCGCTCAGGCCGTAGTGGCGCAACTGCAGCCCCAGCTCGGTCTTGAGCTGGAAGGGATCGGCCTGCATGTCGATGAATCCCGGGGCATGGTAGCCGACCAGGCCAATGCGGCCGTGCTGGAAGCGGCGACAAGCGCTCGCGAGGCGCAGGGCGCGCTCCAGTTCGCACGCCGTTTTCTTAGCGCCCGGCATGCCGTAGACCAACTCGAAGGGAGCGCCAAGCTGTCGCAGCGTGGAGGCAAATGTGTGGGCGCCCACGAGACTACAGGCGCTGATCATCGAGCCAGTTTGCTTCTCCGGCGTGGCCCAGAGGATGACAGGCCCGTCCCAAAGCTGTGGCAGCGTCGCCGCGAGATTGCCGTCGCTCATGGTGGGCTGGATGACAACCAAGGCATCCGCTTCGGCGGCAACGCACTGCTTCACGGCGGCGCGCAATGTCGATTCGTCCACGATGCGGACCGTTGGGGTGAAGACCTCGTAGGGGGCGACCGCCAGAGACGCCTCGACTTCGCTGACGACATGGGCGGCCCACTCGGGGTCAAACCCCGGTCGCTTCCGTCCAAGCACAAGAATTCCTGGTTTCATCGAATCCATCCCTGTTGCTAGTGCAATGGCCGTCCTGCTTCAGGCGGCGCAGGTTTGTAGTTCCGGTTTCTCTGTCTTCCTCTGCGCCTCTGCGCCTCTGCGGGAAAACTCTTGTCCCCGTCCGATCACAGTGTTTCGATATCGCGCTCCGAGGCAGGATCGCCGCGGACCATGAGTTCGTCCCGGGCTTCCTTCCAGAAATCGAGCACGTCCTGGGGGACGCCGTCGGCGTCCTGGAACGCGGCGGCGAGGAAGGCGTCGGCCATCTCGCAGCCTAGCTCCGGGCTGACGATGGATTCGCCCATGCAGAGCACATTGGCATCGTTGACCACTCGGCAGAGTCGGGCCGTGACGACGGACTCGCAACTGACCGCGCACACCCCTTTGAACTTGCTGGCCGCGATGCCCGCGCCAGTGCCGCTGCCGCAGCAGTTGATGGCGAGATCCGCCTTGCCCTGCTGCAACGCCCGGGCCACGCGCTCGCCCATGGACGGAAACTTGACGAATGCGTCCGTGTTGTGGCAACCCACATCGACGATCTCGTGCCCCTGTGCTTCGAGATGCGCCTTCACAACGCTCTTCAGAGCAAATCCCTTGACGGGAGAACCCATGATAACTTTCATCTTCTCACCTCGTTTTCAGTCTCGTAAGACTCGCTGAAAATCCTGAGTTACTTCGCCAGTTCACGACAGGCGGCGGCAATGTGCCTGGCGCCGAATCCGTGCTTCTCGAACAGATACTCTTCCGTGGCGACCTCGCCAAACTGGTCCGGCACGCCTAGGCGTTTCACTTTTGTGGGCTGCAGTTCGCAGAGCGTTTCGCAGACTGCGGCGCCCAGCCCGCCGATGATCGACTGGTTCTCGACTGTCACCACCGCTCCCGTTTTCTTGGCCGAGGCCACGAGCGTGGCCGCGTCGAAGGGCTTCACGGACGGGTAGTGCAGGAGTTCGACTCCCACTCCCTCCTTCGCCAATTCATTGGTCACGTCAAGCGCGAACTGGGTCATGTATCCGGTGGAGACGAGAGTCACGTCGGCGCCTTGCCTGACCACCACCGCCTTTTCGGGATCAAAGGTGTGGGATTCGTCGAAGACGGGTTTCACCTTCGGCCGGACCAGCTGCATGTACTCGGGGTGGGGGGACTGGGCCATGTAGCGAACGACGGCTCTCACCTCGTAGGCATCGCAGGGGCTGTAGACTCGCATGTTGGGCATGGCGCGCATGATGGCGAGGTCCTGGAAGCACATGTGGGTGCCGCCGTTGGGGCCCGCCGTGACACCGGGCGACGTGCCCACGATCTTCACGTTGTTGTTGCCGTAGGCGACGCTGATGGTGGCTTGGTCGTATACCCGGCGCGAGGCGAAGCAGGTGAAGCTGGCACAGAAGGGGATCTTTCCTTCGCTGGCCAGGCCGGCTCCCACGGAGATCATGTTCGCCTCGGCGACGCCGACGTTGACGAAGCGGTCGGGATAGGCCTCGAGCACGAGGGGATTGGTGCCGGTGGCCTTGCTGAGATCGGCTTCGACGCAGACAACGTCGGGGTTCTCCCCCATGAGCGCCTTGAGCGTCTCCGCGTAGACGTGTCGCATTTCCATATCATGAAGAGCCATAATCTTATCTCCTTAGTACGGCAGCGTGACGTCGGTGACATCGAGGGCGTCCATGTACTTCTTGTAGGCGGCTTGGTCGGGAATCTTGATGTTGTGGCTTCCCGGCGTGTTTTCGACGACGCTACAGCCCTTGCCCTTGATCGTGTGGGCGAGGATCATGACGGGCTTGCCAGTGACGGCTTTGCCTTTCTCGATCGTCTGGTGGACATCCTCCCAGTCGTGTCCATCCATCTCGAAAACTTCCCATCCGAATGCGCGCCACTTGTCGGCCAGAGGCTCCAAGCCGAGCACATCCTGCACGAAGCCGTCGATCTGCAGCTTGTTGTAGTCGCAGATGGTCACGAGGTTGTCGAGTTTTTTCTGGGACGCGAACATACCGGCCTCCCAGTTCTGTCCCTCGTTGCTCTCGCCGTCGCCGATGATGCAGAAGACAGTGTGGTCGCTCTTGTTCATCTTGGCGGCGAGCGCCATGCCGCAGGCGCAGGAGAGTCCCTGCCCAAGCGAGCCAGTGGTCATGTCGATGCCGGGCACCGTGCGCGCGTCGGCATGGCTCGGCAGCGTCGTGCCGTCGGCGTTCATCGTGCCCAAAAGCTTTTGGGGAAAGAAGCCTTTGTAGGCCAGCGCGAGGTAGAGCACGGGTGCGGCATGGCCCTTTGAGAGCACAAGCCGGTCGCGCGCGGGATCTTCCGGATTCTCCGGATCGACCTTCATGCTGCGGTAGTAGAGCGTGTGCAAGACCTCCACGAGGCTCAGCGCCCCCCCGATATGGCCCGATCCAGCTTGGCAGATCATGTCGGTGATGATGTACCGCCACTCCGCCGCCATGCGATCGGCCTCTTTTCTGTTGAATCCATCACTCATTCGTATTTCTCCTGTTTACCAGTTCACGATTCCAAACAATTTTCCCATCACCACGATGGAAAGGGTCACACATGCGGACGACGCCAATGTCATCCACACCCCGGCTTTCATCATGTCCTTGATAGTGAAATAGCCAGCCGAATAGGGGATGACATTGGTTGGGGCCGACGTCACCAGCAGGAAGGCCAGCGACGAGGTGATGCCGGCCGGGATCGCCAGCAGCACGGGGTCGAGGTCAATCTGCCGGGCCAGCGCAATGAGAAGCGGCACCATGATGATCCCGGTCACGGTGTTGCTCGAGAACATGACTTTCATGAGCGACACACCCATCACGACCGCGAAGATGATCAGCACGGGATGCAGGAGCCCCAGCTTGCTGAACGCCACCTGCGCCATCCAGCCCGCCGCGCCGGTCTTGTAGATGGTCATGCCGATGGAGAGACCGGTCACGATCAGGATGATGCCGCCCCAACTGATGCCGTTCTCGGCCTTCTTCCAGTCGAGCACGTCTACTCCCGGCAGGAAGAAGAGACAGGCGCAGGCGATGGCAACGAACTTGATGTCGAGATAGCCGATCGCACCGCCAGTCCAGTCGCTGATCCATTTGCCGCAGATCCATAGAGTCACGGTCAGGCCGAAGATGAGCAGCGTGAGAATCTCGTTGCGTTGGAGTCCACCAAGTTCAGCGCGCTGTTTGCAGAAGTCGTCCTCGGCGATGGCCAGCTCAATCTTCTCTAGGGGAAAGACGCGAATCAGGATCAGCCATGCGCACGGGATCATCAGAATCGTCGCCGGGTAGCCCAGCAGCATCCAGTCGACAAAGGTGAAGTCAATCCCCGCCAGATCCTTGAGGAACGTCATGGTCAGCGGGTTCGGCCCACAGCCGGCCGGGGTTGCCACGCCACCAATCAGCGGTCCCCAGGCGCAGGAGATCAGCAGCGCGCGGCCAAAGTTGCTCTTGAGCGGTTCGACCTTTGCATCTTTCAGAATCGACACGGCAATCGGCATCAACATCGCGGCCACGGCCATGTCGGTGATCCAGCCAGAAAGCAGCGCGCCCATGGCAAGGAAGCACAGAATGATGGCCTTTGGGTTGTGCCCGAGCCGGTAGAGCAAGTACGTGGTGATGCGTTTGAGCAGATTGGTCTCGGCGATCGCGGCCGAGAAAATCAGAACTCCGATGAAGAACAGAATGATTGAATTGCCGAATCCATCCCTGACCAGCGGCTTCAATTCCGCAGCCTTGGTCATGACCAGCAGGACCAGACCCATGAATCCGGCAATGGGGAAAGGAACTGCTTCGGTGATCCAGAGAATGACCACCATCACCAGCACGGCCAACGCCGCCTTGCCCGGCCCGGTCAACGCGATGACACCCTTGGCCGTCTCAATTGGCGGCGGCAACGGCAATAGCAGAATGACGGCCAGCGCCAACAACGAAAGAGAGAGGAATGCGAGTCGTTTTTTCATTGTTCGAACAGTTCTCCGATTTGGCTCGGCTTGTCCGCGACCAGTGCTCCTGCCGCACGCAATGCCTCTGCCTTGCCGGCCACTGTGCCCTTGCCGCCCGAGATGATGGCGCCGGCGTGTCCCATCTTCTTGCCCTCCGGCGCATTGCGTCCAGCGATAAAGGCCACCAGCGGTTTGGTGAAGACCCCCGTCTCGATCGCTTCGGCAACCTCTTCCTCCATGGTTCCGCCGAGTTCGCCGATGATCAGCACCGCGTCTGTTTCGGGATCGGCTTCGAAGGCGGGCAGCATGTCGACGAATCGCGTGAACGGAACTGCATCGCCGCCAATCCCGATCAGCGACGACACGCCATATCCGGCCTCCACCATCATGGCCGTGGCCTCGTTTGTCAGGGAGCCGCTGCGTGTCATCACGCCAACTCGACCGGGCTTGTAGACTCGGTCGATCCAGTACGGCAGAAATCCCATCATGGCCACTCCGGGCGTGATCACGCCCGTGGTGTTGCCGCCAATCACGGTCGCTCCGAGCGCGAGCGCCGCCACGCGCACCTCCATGGCCTCATGCAGTGGAATCCCCTCGGCGGTCACAACCACCTTTCGGATACCGGCGTCCAACGCCTCGAAAATCGCGTCGTGGGAGAAGCGGGGGGGCACAAAGAGCACCGATGCATCCGCCCCAGTCGCCTCGACAGCCTGCCGCACCGTGTTGTAGACTGTGACGCCCTCGACAGTTTGCCCTCCCTTGCCAGGAGTGACGCCAGCCACGACGTTTGTCCCCAGCTCGATCATGTGCCGTGTCCAGTAGCTTCCCTCGTTGCCGGTGATGCCCTGGACCAGGACCCGCGTCTCTTTTTCGATGAAGATGCTCATTGGTTGCCTCCCCGACACAACGCGATCGCCTTCTGGACGGCCTCCTCGGTGTTGCGCAACGGCTCCAAACCAAGTTTCTTCAGCATTTCGGCGGCCTGCACCTCGTTGGTTCCGCGAATGGCAGTGACGATGGGGATGTCCGGCTTCAGTTTTTCAATAGCCGCGGCGATGCCCTCCACCATGACATCGGCTCGGGCGATGGTGCCGAATGTGACGATCAGGATGACCTTTGGCTTGCCGCGCAGCGTGAACTCCATCGCCTCGATGGCACGCCGGTAGTTTGGCCCGCCGAACTCCAGGTAGTTCGCCACCGTTCCACCATAGTCGATAATCAGGTCATACACCGTGTTGGTCAATCCGGCGCCCGCGCACATCAAGCCGATCTCGCCATCAAACTTCAGGTAGGGAAATCCAGCTTCGGCGGCCTCGAACTCGAGCGCGCTGTCGAATTGCTCCCGCGTGCGCGCCAACCCCTCCTGTCGGAAAGCGGCATTGTCATCGATGCTGAACTTGCCGTCCGCCGCCACAAGCTGGCCATCGGTGGTCACGATCAGCGGATTGATCTCGACCAGCTCCGCATCCTTCGCGCAGAAAAGGCCAAACAGCGCTTTGAGAATCTTCATGCCCTGTTTGAAGGCATCGCCTTTCAAGCCGAGCCCGAAGAGCACAGCGCGTAGCTGAAAAGGGAGAATCCCCTGCGTGATATCGACCGATTGCCGGACAATTTTCTCCGGTGCGTGGACCGCTAGCTCCTCAATGTCGATCCCCCCTTCGGCCGAGCCCATCACCAACGCCTTGCCCGACAAAGGATCCACTGTGATCGCCAGATACAGCTCCTGCCCGATGTCGAGTGCCTGCTCGATGAGGATCTTGCGCACCCCGTGCGGGCCGTCGAACAACGCCTGCGCCTTGGCTTTGGCGTCCGCCACGGTCTCGGCAAACTGGATCAGCCCCGCCTTGCCACGCCCCCCCCGCAACACCTGCGATTTGAGCACACACGGCAGACCCGACACAGCGACGGCGGCACTGACCGCGTCAGCGTCTGTGACAATCTGGCCCGCCGGAACCGGAATCCCCATTTCGGCGAACAGCTCCTTGGCTTGATACTCGAATAGCTTCATGAAGAATCACCTGCCATTCCTTCTCCAAAAATCGCCCCACATCTCCTCGTCCGTCGGCTTCACTGGCTCGAATGGCTCGGAGACCCACGTCACATTGATAAAATGCTTCCAGTAGATGTTTTCGGTCGTGCTGTTCCCGGCCCAGGTGCCGCAGCCAAGCGAGGTCGTGGACGGCATGCCGTTGAAGAAGTTGCCGCCATTGCCCGGAGCCATCGGCTGACGCACCATGATGCGACTGCTTTTCTGCGTGATGGCCAACGACTCGATGTACTCTTGCTTGAACGTGTGGATTCCAGCCGAATGGCCCGTGCCGGCGTAGTCGGTCAGCGCTTTGAGGATGGCCAACGCCTCGTCGAAGGCGCCATATTGCCAGATGGTCAGCACCGGCGAGAGTTTTTCGCCCCGCCACTGGCTCGGCTCGTTGACATCGGCACACTCCACCAGCAGCGACTTCGTCCCCGCCGGAACGTCGATGCCCGCCATATCCGCAATCTTCGCCGCCGAGGCAGCCACGATCTTGACGTTGATCCCCAGCTTGCCCTTCTTGTTCACCACCCAGAGCACCTTCTCAAGGGCATCCTTCTCCGCTCCGGAGCAGACATAGGCGCCCCGCGCGCGAAGCCCATCCAGGACCTGCTCGTACACGCTCTCCTGCACCACGATCGAATTTTCCGACGAACAGGAGGTGGCATGGTCGAAGACCTTGCTGAGATGAATCTTCTTCGCGGCGTCTTCGACATCCGCGTCCTCCGCCACGATCGCCACGGCATTTCCAGGTCCCACACCATAGGCCGGCGTCCCGCTGGAATAGGCGGCCTTCACGACCCCCGGGCCTCCGGTCGCCATCACCACGTCAACCTGACGCATCAGCTCCTGGCTGCGATCCAAGGTCGGCTCGGCCACATGCTGCACCAGATCCTCGGGCGCGCCCACGGCACGCAGGCCAGCGCGCATGAAGTCGCAGACCACCTGCGCCGACTGCTTTGCCTTGGGATGCGGCCCGAAGACGACAGCGTTGCGCCCCTTCAGAATCGCGATGGCATTGCTGGCCAGCGTGGCCGTCGGATTGGTCACCGGAGTCAACGCCCCCACGACACCGACTGGCTTGGCGTACTTGCGGATGCCGAGCGCGGTGTCTTCCTCGATCAGCCCGACGCTCTTGCCCTTGAGCGACTCGATCAGCGAACCGAGCACCTTGACCTTGTGCTTGGTGATCTTGTCGGCGACATTGCCCATGCCGGTTTCCTCAACGGCAATCTCGGCGCAGACCTTGATGTTCTCGTCGCAATACACCTGCCAGGCCACCGACCGGCAGAGATCGTCGATCTGTTCCTGGCTGTAGTCCGCCACCTGTTCCTGGGCCGCATGGGCTTTGCCCACCAATGCCGCAATTAGACTTACATCGCTTTGCATGTCGTCTTCCCCACCGGTTGCGTATTCTTACTCAATTGCGCCATGTGTTTCACCAAAATCACGCCTGCGGCACCCGCGCAGACGAGTGCCATGCCCAACGCCTTGACCATCGTGATCGCCTCGCTCAGCCAAATCCAGCCGGCAACGGCGGCCACCACGGGGATCAGCAGCATCAGCAACCGGACTTTCCAGACCGGCAGCGTCCGCAGAGCGACATAGTAGCTCATGAAGAAAAGCGCCGCCAGACCACCCAGCACCAGCGCCACGGGATGCCGGAATGCAACCCCAAGCGCCGGCAGCGCTTCTCCGCGTGGTGATAGCACTAGAATGGCCGTCAAGAACAGAATGCTGTTGACGCCGGTGTTGACGAAACCAACCAGGCTGGGATCGGCCCGCTGAGTGACGTGCCGGATGAGAAAAGCATTCAGCGCAACCAGAAATGCACTGAGCAAAACCAGTCCGTCGCCGACGCTGCCCATCCCGAATGGCGTGGTGAAGATTCCCGTCAGCAAGCAGATTCCCCCCAACATCAGGGGCAGCGCAAACCAGGCGGTACGCTCAATTGCCTCGTGAAAGAACAAGGCCGCGAGCACCAGCGAAAACAAAATGTCGGTCCGAGCCAGTGTGGCTACATTGGTGACGCTGGTCAGACGCATGGCCAGCAGAGCGGCTACATTGAGGAAAAACCCGATCAAGCCGATCAGAAGCATCTGCCCAAACACCCGGTGATCCGGCAACCGGGCTCGGCGAAACTCCCCGCGCATACCCAGCTGCAGCCCGAGAATCAATGTCGCGCCGCTGAACATCACAGCACCCGTTCCCAGAGGTCCCAGCGCAGCCGTGGCCGATTTCATCAGCGGGTACTCCAGACCCCAGACGAAAATCGCCAGCGCCAATGCCGCATAGGCCATCATCCAGTTTCTCCTAACCCGTTGTGATCCACTCGGCGGTGAAGGGGATCATCCCCTCACCATCAGAATATTAATTAGTTTTCAAATTAATACATGGAAACAAGGCGTCAACTAGGATTGAGAAGAATCTACGGCTCCTCGACCAACACGTTCCAGCAGGTTTTCGAGAGATGTGAAAACGTCAGCGGATGAAGATGTTGCGGAACCAGAGTGTATTGCCGTGGTGCTGGAGTTCGATCTGTCCAGTGGGGTAGATGGGAATCTTTCGGTTCCAGTAGTTCTCCATGATCACATTGTCCAAGACCAACACGCCGTTGAGGCGAACGCTGACCTTCTCGCCAACCATTTTGATGTGGAAGCGACTCCACTCGCCGATGGCGTTGTCCGCGCATTCCGTCGGCTTGCGGGGATTGCGCTGATTGTTGTAGAGGCCCGCCGAGCCTTCGGGATGCGA